>JAICSG010000818.1 GCA_025937035.1 Thermoanaerobaculia bacterium
CAGCAGGTCGGTGAACACCTGGCTGAAGGCCTGGTCGGTGGTGTCGTCGAGCAGGGTGTTGCCGGGGATGAAGGAGGGTATGGCGAGCGGCTCGGCGTGCGGCGCCTCGCTCCCGTTGCCGTTCCCCGCCGGCTCCAGCTCCGAGGCCCGCCGGTCGACCAGGTGGAGGGTATAGAAGAACTCGAAGTAGCTGACCTTGAGGGCGATCAGTACCTTCTCCAGGGAATCCAGCTTCGGCAGCTCCTTGCCGTTCTCGTATTTCGAGAGCTGGCTCTTGCCGATCCCCGCCTCGCGGGCGACGCGGGCCTGGCTCTTCCCCCGCAGCTCGCGCAGCAGGCTGAGCGTCCGGCCCAGATTCGTGAACATGGCCATGCGTGAAATGTATCGACGATCCGACACGGATTGCAAGCACAAATCATTGATAGAAGGGACGTTACGGGCAAGACGAGATCCTCTTTCCCGGCTATTTCAGGCGGATCTCGGACGTGTTTCGGGTGGAATGTAGCCAAAAGACGGAATCAAAGATCGGACGCGAAACGAGGATCAGCTTTTTCGGCCCTTGCCGGAGCGGCCCCTGGCGGGGGCATTGCCCGGCTCTTCGGGCTCTTTCGGAGAGGTCTCGGGCGCGGCGCCCTTGGGGACGACCCGAAAGAAGACCACCAGATCCCCGACCTCGAACGCACCCTGGGCGATCGGGCTCGGCTGGTGGAGCTTCAAATGAGCCAGGGACTCGATACGGCCGAAGACGTTCTGAATCTCTTCCGGCCAGCTCGCCGCGGCGGGATCGGCGGCCGCCTCCTGGCCCGCGCCCGCCCGCGCCTCGGCCTCGACCCGCTCGTAGCGGCGGAAGAACTCCCACCGGCTCACCCCCAGGCAGCGCAGGATCTTGGCCAGGGTCGAGAGCGTCGCCTCCTGATGGCCGTTCTCGATGCGCGAGAGCTGGCCGCGGCCGAGCCCGGCCATCCCGCCGAGCTTCTCCAGCGTCAGCCCCTTGTCCTTGCGGAAGCGGCGGAGCGTCTCGCCAACCAGAGCGAACATTTCCACGTCCGGGAATGTATCCGCACCCGGGCGCGCCTATCAAGCATAAGTCCTTTTTTCCGAGTAATTTACGGTCACCTTTTCGTTGCCTTCCACGGCGAGGATTTCCCTTCCGGACCGCCGCCGTATCCATTCCAGCGCCTCGATCGGCGACAAACGTGCTCGCAACGGAAATCTTCTTGCCCCCAGGATGTCCCCGGCCGCGGAAAGCCCATGAGGGGGGGACCCCAAGGAGTTTTCCGCGTGCTACCCTTGGCTCAGGATGGAAGCTCAGCCACACGCGGGGACCACGCCGGAGAGCGCGGCGCAGCCGCTCCGGGTCCTGATGCCGTCGCCCCTGGGGCTCCTCGGCATCGAGATCCTCGGCACGGCGCTGACCCGCGTCCTCTTCGAGCCGGCCGAGCCGCAGCGCTCCACCTTCATCCCGCTCCACGACGTCGACGGCTCGGACTTCCTGGACGAGGTCTTCGGCCGGCTCGCCGAGTACTTCGCGGGGGCCCGCCGCCGCCTCGACCTGGAGATCGACCTCTGCGCCTCGGGGACCGATCCGTTCTCCCGGCGCGTGCTCAAGGAGGCGGCCAAGATCCCCTACGGCCGCACCCGTACCCCCCGCAGCCTCGCCGAGGCCGTGGGGCGGCCGGACCACGGCGCCGAGATGGTGTCCATCCTGCTCGGCAACCCGCTGCCGGTCGTCATCCCCTGCCACCGCGTGGTGGCCGAGGACGGCGCCCCCGGCGAGTACGTGGGAGGCGTCCGGCGCAAGCTCTGGCTCCTGGAGCTCGAATCCCAGGGCTCCGAGCCGCTCTGATCGTATCCGCCCCTTCATCCAAATCCCTCCGCCCCCGCGTAGATGGGGCATGGAGCTCGCTACTCCCGTTCACACCCCTCCGCCTTTCGTCCCTCCTGGCGTATATTCCGTCCAGGAGATCCCCCGCTTGCTCTCAGGCGATCAAGGCGGGCCCAGCGACGCCGTCCTCCTCGGCCGCATCGCCGCCGGGGACATCGACGCGTTCCAGGCCTTCTACGGCCGCTACGCCGGCCGGGTGCTGGCCTATGCCCGCCAGCTCAACCGCCAGGGGGATGCCGCGGAGGACGTGACGCAGGAGGTCTTCGTGGCGGTCTGGCGGCGGGCGGCGAGCTACCGGCCCGAGCGCGGGGACGTCACCGGCTGGCTCTATACGATCACCCGCAACAAGCTGGTGGATCTCTGGCGCCGGGCGGGGGAGGCGAGCGACTTCGGCGAGCTCGACGACCGGCTCGCCGGGGCGGTGGAGCCGGGGGACCTCAACCTCTCCATCCGCCAAGCCCTCTCCCGCGTGGCCCCGGACCAGCGGCGGGCGATCGAGATGGCCTACTTCGGAGGCCTCACCTACGAGGAGACGGCCCGCCGCCTCGAGCTGCCGCTCGGGACCCTCAAATCGCGCATCCGGTCGGGGCTCAAGACGCTGCGATCCCTGCTGGAGGGGAGCTGAGAACCATGCATCCGCCAGAAGAGCTCCTGCTCGCCGTGGCCTCCGGACAGGCCGACCTTCCCCACCGCGTGCTGGTGGAAGGGCACCTCGACGCCTGCGCCACCTGCCGCGCCACCCTCGCGGAGCTCAGCGCCCCCGGCGGCACGCTGCTCGCCAGCCTCGCCCCCGAGCCCCCCGGAGAC
>JAICSG010000112.1 GCA_025937035.1 Thermoanaerobaculia bacterium
CCTGGCGGCGGCCTTCACGTCCACCAAGGAAGAGATCGTCCGGATCAGCCGTGAGGGCCCTCAGGCGGAGCCGGAAGCGTTGCGCCGGCTGGACGCCCGCGCCCGGGCCGTGCTGGTCCTGTTCGCCCGCCAGGACCGCATCAGCGCCCCCGAGGTCGCCCGCCTGCTCGGCCTCTCCGACCGCACCACCCGGCTGCTTCTTCAGAAATGGGCCGGGGAGGGGTGGCTGGTGGTCGCCAACCCCTCCCGCCGGGGACGAGCCTACGAGTTATCGGCAACTTATCGGCAACTTATCGGCAATTCAACGGCAATCATCGATGCCACCGACTGACCTTCCCCCCGCCTTCCCCCTCCTCCGCCGCCGGGCTCGCGTTTTTGCTTGCGCGAGCTCCGTCCCTTTTGCTCAGGCGCGACGCCCGTTCAATCCCCTTCCGCCAGCAGCGACACCGTCGTGCCCGGCTGATCGTCCGGCGGATAGGAAGCGGTGTACTCGTATCTCTCCTGGAGACCGGGCTCCGACCAGACCGCGTTGTACTGGCTCTTGTAATTGAAATAAAGCTTCGGCCTGCGGCCCTCCCGCCCGCCATATTTGATCAGGCGGGCGATCGCCTGGCGGTCCGGATGGCAGAAGTGGTAGCCGTTCGTCGAGACGAGGTAGCGCGAGCAGTCGAGGCGCTGGACCAGCTCCGTGCTGACGTTGTTCTGGCTGCCGTGGTGCGACACCTTGAAGACGTCCACCTTCAGGCGCTCGAGGCCCCGCTGCTTCAACAGCTTGTCGATCGATTGCACGAGCACCGGCGCGTGGGCGTCCGCGGCGAGCAGGGCGCTGGCGCCGCCGAATTCCGCCAGCAGGGCGATGCTCGTACCGTTGGGCGCGCCGTTGTCCCCACCGAAGGGCTCGTCGGCGAGCGCGTCGACGTCCTTCGAGGTCGAGGGGGTCCCCTTCAGAAACTTGCGATAGTCGACCCGGGTCCCGGGCTCCAGGCCATATCGTTTTAATTCGCGCTGCCAGACCGGTCCGAGCTTCTTCAGCCGGTCGGGGGTGGGCGACAGGAGGGTCAGCTTCATCCCTCCGGGGAGCACGTGCTCCGGCAGAGCTTCCTCATCCCTCACCACGATCGGCCCGCCGTCGCGCCAGGCGTTCCAGGGGAGACCGAAATCCTGGATGGCGGTGGAAAACATCTCGCCCTGGCGGGCGCCCAGGCGTCCGGAGATGTGGCGCCAGCCGTTGAACCAGACGTCTCCGAAGCGCAGCCCCCGCTCCACCGCCCGGAAGAACGGCAGCGCCCCGCCGATGTGGTCCGAGTCGATGTGCGACATCACGAACAGCTCGAGGAAGCGCTCGCCCTGCGGCAGGGCGTCCACACGCTGCAACAGAGGACGGTAGGTCTGCTGGGTGCCGCAATCGATCAGCCAGCGATGAGTGGTCGCCTCGTCACCGTATTCGATCCAGAGGCTGTCCCCATGGCCCGCGGGCAGGGCCTCGATGTCGAAGAACGGCGCCGTCCGGCGTTTCGCGGCCCTCGGCGCCGCGGAGGGCTTCGACAGCGATCGCCCTCGCTTGCCGCCCGTGGGTGCGGGCTCTGAGCCGGACGTCGAGCCGGATGTCGCCCCGCCATTCCCTGAAGGCTTGGAGCCCCCGGCGGACCCCTTCGTCTCCGCAGCTCCCTCCTCGCCGGCCGGTTTCTTCCGCCGCAGAATGGCGACCAGGCGCTCGGCCGTCTTTTTCACACCGTACGGGGCATCCCACGGCTGGCGCCGCCCGGGCTGATGCTCCTCGACGCGCTTCACGAGCTCCGGATCCCCCCACCAGGTCAGATACCGCTCGAACTGGCGCCGGGAGGATTTCACCGGGAACTCGTCCTGTCCCGGATAGAAATCCCCGAGCGCCTTGGCTTCGCGCACGGCTTCCTCGTGAATCGTCCGCCTCTCCTCGCCGGTCAGGTCCGGGTCGGCGAGACGGACGAGCCAGAGCTCCGCCAGGCTGGCGTGAGCCCACGCCCGCTGCTCGGGGTCGTGATGCTCACAGTAGAGATCGGCGCTGAGCTTGGCCGCTTTCCAGATGCCGTCGTCGGAGTCGAGGCCCAGCACCATGGAGAGCGACGCCACCTGGACCAGGACCCAGTGCACGGTGGCGATCCGTTGCAGAGTGCGGGAGTTGCTCACCAGCAGGCCGCGGGCGGCGTTGAGGTACTCGAGACGGGCCTCGTCCAGGGGCTCGTAGGGATCTTTCGTCGAGCTCTTGCCGCCCAGCTTGAATCGGGCCTGAGCGATCCTTTTCAGGGAGCTGGCGCGCAGGCCACGGCATTCCACCCCATACTGGCCGTCCAGGTTGAAACGCCCGACCGCGTACTCGACGTCCCGCTCGAGCTCTGATGGATCACTTGTTCCATCCTTTGCCTCGACCGCCTTGTCGATCTTCTCGAGCGCCGCGTCCATGGCGCGCTTGGTCTGGCGGTACCGGAGCGCGTCCAGTTGATCGGAAAAGTCGCGCGGCAGGGCCTCATAGACCACCAGGCTCGCCCAGTCGTGCCAGCTCGCCGTGAAGCGCGCGTGGAGCTCCGCGCGCGCCTCCTGCAATAGCAGCAGCGGATGCTCGCCCCAGAGAAAGCCGTTGTACAGCCTCTTCGTCAAGGGGACGGAGCCGTCGACGCTGAGCGGGAACTGGGAGGCGACGACGAGCGGGATGCCGGCCTCGTGGAGCTGGTGCGCGAAGCTGGCGCCAGGGATGACGACCGTCCCGACGTTGGCGCTATCGCAGCTCGCCAGCGTGACCACGGCCGGCCGGTGGTGGACGGAGGTGATGGCCGTCCTGAACCGGTCCCCGGACACCACGTCGGGCGCGCCCTCGGGCCCGCGCAGGACGATGCCGTAAGAGCCCGGCGAGGAATCCATCAGATCGCCGTGAGCCAGGACGTGGATGTGCGTGTACCGGTTCTTCCGGCACTCCGCCATCACCTCGTCCAGGGATGGATAGATCAGGATCGTCAGCAGATCGCCAAACCGCGTGCGCTCCTCGTCGGCGATTTTCTGGTCGCCGTCCTCGGGATACCGGAACCGCTGGATCGCCTCCACCAGAACCTGGCGATGCTCCTTGTGAGGGACGTTCTCAGGGTCCCCGGCGATGAACAGGATGCGCGGACGCTCGGGCCAGATCACGCCTTCCGGCGACACGGTCCGGATGTGCCGCGTCAGGCAGACGGGAGGGCGGGTATGGAGCGAGAGCCAGTTCTCACCGGTCACGCTGTCGGTCACCGGCGTCTTCGCGAGCTCGAACGGCAGGAGCGCCAGCTCCGACGCCGAGAGGGTCAGGCGCAGATGGATCAGAGCTCCGGTCTGGCTCGAGCCGAAGGTGAGCGCGCCGGGCAGGCCCGGCACCCCTCCGAGGAGCTTTCCCATTTCGGTGCCCAGGTCGTGCAGCATCGCCAGCCGGTCCTCGGGATCGCCGGTCTCGTAGCGCAGTTGTTTCAACAGACGGTCGAAACGGCCATGCTCGTAAGGGACGTGGACGACCCCGGCGCCGGTCTCGCCGCAGACGGCGAGATAGGGGGTGAGGGGAGAGAGCAGTTGGTTGTTCGGCGGTCCTGGTCGCAGGAACTCGACGTTCACCAGCCGGATCACGGGATCTTCAGACATCGGGCTCTCCATGGCGTGATCCTGAGTCTCAGGATCGGGCTCTGGACGATTGAGCTGGGGTGCGTACCCAGAGGGTAACGCCCGGCCGTGCTTTTCGTCAATACAGGGAAAGCTCTCGGGACTAGACCTGAAATGAACCCCGGGACTCTTTTCGTACTCCCCCCGGGCTTCTTATAGTTCGCGCATCTTCAGGAGTAGCGAGGGGGGGAGGGAGGCGTTCATTTCATCAGGGAGGAGACACCATGCTCTGGAATCGTCCTTGGCCGCGTCGGGCTCTCGTAGCGGGATTGACGGTGGCGGGCTTTCTCTTCGCCGCTCCCCGTCACGCCTGGGCCCAGGGGTGAGTGGCCGCAAGACTCGACGCGCCCGTGCTTGGCGTGCAAGACAACTATACCGGTCCGGATCGTTGGCAGGTCTCGATGAGCTGGCGCTATCAGCGCTCGTTCCGCCATTTCGTGGGCACCGAGGAGCAGGAGAACCGGGCGGAGGAGGGCAGCCAGGTCATCAACAAGATCCACCAGGCGGAGATCGGCATCCGCTACAACTACAACGACCGCTGGAGTGTGTCGGTCGGCATCCCCTATCTGATCGCCCAGCGGTCGACCCCGATCCGCGACGCCAACCGGGTGGTGGTCGACCGCTACATCACCCACGGCACCGGGGTGGGGGACATCACGGTGACCGCCCGGCGCCTCCTCTGGCATCCGCGGGATCATCCGGACGGCAACATCTCGCTGGGGCTGGGCATCAAGATCCCCACCGGCCAGTACAACGAAACCGACACGGTGACGCGGATCGTCAACGGCCAGCGGGTCAACAGCATCGAGACGATCGATCAGTCGATCCAGCCGGGGGACGGCGGCTTCGGCGCCATCATCGACCTCCAGGTCTTCCAGCGCATCGGGCAAAGCGGCTTCGCGCTCTATGGCTCGGGCACCTATCTGATCAATCCGAGCAACACCAACGGCGTGAGGACCTATCGCACCGCCCTGGGTGAGGAGATCATGTCGGTCGCCGACCAATACCTCTACCGCGCCGGGGGCAGCTACGCGAACAGCAGTTGGAAAGGGTTCGGGGTCAGCCTGGGAGGGCGCATGGAAGGGGTGCCGGTCTACGACCTGGTGGGCGGCAGCGACGGCTTCCGGCGTCCGGGGTACGCGATCTCAATCGAGCCGGCGGTGAGCTGGTCGAAGGGTCCCCATACGGTCTCGCTCTCGGTGCCGTTCGCCGTCGAGCGCAACCGCCAGCGGAGCGTCCCCGACCGTCTGGTCCCGGGCCGCCATGGCGACGCGGCCTTCGCGGATTATCTGATCCTGCTCGGCTACTGGCGGAAATTCTGAGAGGGGCGGCCCTACGGGGCCGCCCTGCCTTCCCCTCTCCTCGCCCTCACCTTTTGCAGGAAGTCCTCCAGCGTCTGCCCCGGCTCCAGCACGAAGGGCTCGTCGAGGACCTCCGGATCGGCGATGCGGTCGAGACGGAAGCTCCGATGGTCGTTCCTCAGCTCGCACCAGGCGATGAGGGTCCAGACCGCGCCCCAGTAGTAGAGGGCGAGCGGCCAGACGGTGCGGGAGGAGGAGGCGCCGTCCTCGCGGGTGTAGTCGAAGCGCGCCTTGCGGTGCTCGGTCACGGCGCGGCGCAGGAGGCCCACGTACTGCACGGGGTACGGTTTGAGGTTGAGGGCGTAGAGCGCCTCGCCCGGGTCTTCCAGGTCTGGCGGCAGGACGGCCTCGATCTTGCGCAGGGCGTTGGCCGCGGCCTCCGACAGCTCGGGATCGGCCCAGGAGCGGACCATGCGGGCGCCGAGGCGCAGGGCCTGAAGCTCTTCGCGGTCGAACATGAGCGGCGGCAGGTCGAAGCCGCGGCGCAGCCGGTATCCGACGCCCGCGGCGCTCTCGATCGGCAGGCCGCAGGCGCTCAGGTCCTGCACGTCGCGGTAAATCGTCCGTTCCGAAACCTCCAGCGAGCGCGCCAGGTCGCGGGCGGTCACGACCCGGCGGCGCCGTAGATGGAGAACGATCTGAAACAGCCGGTCGGCCCGCCGCATGGCGCAAGCTTAGCCGAACCCTCACCCCCCTACCGCCGCGAATGGAAGGCCACCCGGTTCCCCTCGGTGTCCAGGAACATGGCGATGGAGCCGATCTGGTCCGAGAGGTGGGTGGCGCCCATCACGACCTTGCCGCCCGCGGCCTCGACCCGCGAGAGGGCCCCGGCGAGGTCGTCCCCGGCGTCGAGGTAGATGATCGCCCCCTCGGCGCTGGGGACGAGGCCCTCCCCCTGGATGATGGCGCCGCCCACTCCGCCGTTCTGGTAGGGCAGGATCGCCATGTTCCTGCCGCTCAGCGACTCCTCGCGCAGATCGGCCTGCAGGATGCGGCTGTAGAAGCCCTTGGCGCGGGCCAGGTCGGTGACGGGGATCTCGAACCAATTCAGGGCGTTGCTCATGGCGTCTCTCCTCGGTAGGCGGCCGGCGGTGTTGCCGATCCGATCTAAAGAGCAGCCTACAGAGGGGCTCCTGACAGCGTGGTGTCAGGAGGGTTGTCCCCTTCTCCATCCGGATTGCGCATCTCCAGGTAGCCATACTTTGGAAGGCTCCCGCCGGGACAGATCCGTCCCCGCCGGGATTCGCAAGGAAGAGAGCCACATCATGAAGAAGAACGCCAAGATCCGCCTGACCCTCAACCGTGAGACGCTGCGGAACCTCGGTGCCGAGGAGACCTCGGGCGCCCAGGGAGGGGCGGTCATCCAGCAGATCACCCAGAGCTGCTTCGAGACCTACTGTGTGTGTGTCTCCCAGACCTGTCCGACGAAGTGCGGCCAGACCTACTGCTACTACGTGTAAGCGCTGCTCCTCTCCCGGACTTCCCGGAGCGCTCCCCTCGCGCTCCGGGACACTGCCCCCCTCCCCACATCCTCGCTAAAGAAAAACTTTCAATTCGGAAGAATGGCGCACACGGTTTCCCGGCTCCCCGCGAGGCGTGTCCAATGAATTGAGGATGGAGCAAATCAGCGGGAAATGCATTACCCTCGGCGGTCACAGCAGGTCATGATCCAGACAGCGAGCTCCATGTCCAACGTGACGACGTTGATCACCGCTGCGCACCAGGGGGCTCCGGGAGCCGAGGCGGAGCTCTTCAACCGCCTCTACTCGGACCTCAAGCGCCTGGCCCACGCCCAGCTCTCCAACGGGCGCCGGCCGGGCGATACGCTCGACACCACGGTCCTGGTCCATGAGGCCTACCTGCGGCTCTCCGGCGGGGCGCACCTCGACGCCCAGAGCCGCGCCCACTTCTTCAATCTCGCCGCGCGGGTGATGCGCAACGTGGTGGTCGACTTCGCGCGGCGCCGCGACGCCGAGAAGCGGGGGGCCGCCCTGCGGGTCTCCTGGCCGGAAGGGCTGGACCCCGAAGCCCGCAACGAGGGCTCGGAGGTCGATCTGCTGGCCCTCGACGCCGCCCTCGAACGGCTCCAGGCGGAGAGCCCGCGGCTGGCCCAGGTCGTGGAGCTGCGCTTCTTCGCCGGGCTCGCCCTGGAGGAGATCTCCGGCCTGCTCGACGTCGGCGAACGCACGCTCAAGCGGGACTGGCGCAAGGCCCGGGCCTTCCTGCTCGCCGAGCTCCAGGGCGATCGCGATCACTGACCCATGGAGCCCGAGCCCGCTCCAGCGCCCGGCGCGCCCTGGGAAGAGCTGTTCGACGAGCTCGTCGAGCTCCCCGCCCCGGACCGCGCCCGCCGTCTCGCCGAGATCGAGGAGACCGACCCGGCGCTCGCCTCCCGCCTGGCGCGGTTGCTGGAGGCGGACGACGAGACCACGGACTTCCTCGCCCAGCCCGCGGCGGAGATCCTCGGCGCCGGCGGGGACGGCTCGTGCCTGCCGCCCGGCACCCGCGCCGGCTCCTGGCGCCTGCTCGCGCTCCTCGGGCGGGGCGGCATGGGCGAGGTCTATCTCGCGGAGCGCGACGAGGGGACCTTCGTCCAGCGGGCGGCGCTCAAGCTGATCAAACGAGGGATGGACTCGCGGGCGATCGTGCGCCGGTTCGTGCGCGAGCGCCAGATCCTCTCCCGGCTGGAGCACCCTGGCATCGCCCGCCTGCTCGACGGCGGCAGCACCGAGGACGGCCGGCCGTTCTTCGTGCTGGAGCGGGTGGAGGGGGTGCCGATCGACGCGTTCTGCCGGGAGCACGGGCTCAGCCTGGAGGAGCGGCTGCGGCTGGCGCGGAGCGTCTGCGCGGCGGTCGACAGCGCCCATCACAGCCTGGTGGTGCACCGGGACCTCAAGCCGGCCAACATCCTGGTCACGGCGGACGGCGCGGTCAAGCTGCTCGACTTCGGCATCGCCAAGCTGCTCTCGGGGGGCGAGGACGAGGAGGAGACGGTCCACCTCACCCAGCTCGGCGCCCGCGTCCTCACCCCCGCCTACGCCGCGCCGGAGCAGATCCTGGGCGAGCCGGTCACCACGGCGACCGACGTCTACGCCCTCGGGGTGCTGCTCTTCGAGCTGATCACCGGCGCGCTGCCCCACGCGCGGGAGCAGCGGTCGCTCAGCTCGCTGGCCAGCGGGATCGAGCGGGAGACGGCCGAGCGGCCGAGCGGGGTGCTGCGGCGGGCCGACACCCGCCTCGCCCGCCGGGTGTCGGGGGATCTCGACCTCATCGTGCTCACCGCCATGCACCGCGATCCGGCGCGGCGCTACGCCTCGGCGGCGGCGCTCGCGGACGACCTCGGGCGCTTCCTCGCCGGCCGGCCGGTCCGGGCGCGTCCGGACAGCGGCGGCTACCGGCTGCGCAAGTTCGTGGGCCGGCACCGCCTGCCGGTGGCGGCCGCGGGGCTGGGTCTCCTGGCCCTCCTGGCCGGGCTGGGGATGGCGCTCTGGGAGGCCCATATCGCCCGCCTGGAGGCCCGGCGGGCGGACGCCGAGGCCATGCGGGCCGAGCGGGTGAAATCGTTCGTGCTCTCCGTCTTCCGGCAGTCGGATCCCAATGAGCACCCCGGCCCCGCCGTCACCGCGCGGGAGCTCCTGGAGCAGGGGGCGCAACGGATCGACGTGGAGCTCGCCGGCGAGCCCGTCACCCAGGCCGAGGTGCTCGACGCCGTGGCCAACATCGAGGCCAATCTGGGCCTGACCGGCCCGGCGCTCGCGCACGCCCGCAAGGCTCTCGCCCTGCGGGAGTCACACCTGCCGCGGGAGGACGCCCGGATCGCCCAGAGCCGTATCCTGCTCGGCAACGCCCTGAAGATCCATGGCGAGCCCATCGAGGCCAAAAGGGCTCTGGAGAAGGCGCTGGCGGAGACCCTCGCGGCCCGGGGCGGCGACAGCCTGGAGGCGGCCGAGGCCCGGCACGCCCTCGCGGACGTCCTGCGCGACCCTGGGGACCGCCCCCGCGGCATCGAGCTGCTGCGCCAGGCCCTGGCGACCCTTCGCCGGCGCCTGGGCGATGGGAGCATCGAGACG
>JAICSG010000711.1 GCA_025937035.1 Thermoanaerobaculia bacterium
GAGCACGGACAGCGGGGAGGCGATCTCCAGCCGCGCCAAGCCGTTGTTGAGGGCGAGCCAGAGCGCCCCCTCGCGGTCGGTCACCATGCCGCCCACGAAGTCGTCGGGCAGCCCCGCCGCCGAATCGATCACCTGGTCGATGGTGCCGTCGGGGCGCAGGAGGAGGAGGCCCCCCAGGATCGAGCCCAGGGCCCACCGGCCGTCGGCGAGCCGCTCGCCGCAGATTAGCCGCTTCGCCGCCGTCCAGCGCGACGCCTCGGGCGCGAACGGCGTGACCTTACCCTCCCGCAGCAGGAAGAGTCCCTCGCCGCGCACCGAGACGAGCATCCCGCCCTCGGCGGGGAGGATCTGGTCCACCCGCCGGTCGCGGAACACCTCGCCGCCGGGCACCGGCTCGAGGCGCGTCCCCCGCAGGCGCGAGATCCCCTCCCGGGTCCAGACGCAGATCTCGCGGCCGACCGCGAAGCTCACCGCGTAGGGGCGGTCGCCGGGGAAGGTGGCGGCGGTGACGACACGGGTGCCGTCCCAGACCAGCAGCCAGCGGCTGGTCATGAAGACGAACCCGTTCGCGGTGGCCTGGAGGGTCAGCACCTGCCCGAGGTCGCGCTGGCCGGGAGGAAGGAGGCCGAGCAGCGAGACGTACCGCAAGGTGCCGTGCCCGTCCGGAGACAGGTACCCGAGCTCGTTGATGCCGCCCACCGCCACCCGGCCGTTGAGATCGCTCGCCACCTGGAACGCGGCTCTCCCTTTACCCACCTCGATCCGCTGCCACCACGCCCCGTCGTAGACCAGGACCCCCTTGTCGTTGGCGAAGTAGAGGACCCCGCGCGGATCGCGGGTCACGTCGAAATTCTCCGTCGAGGCCTCGGGCAGGGAGGGCTCGTAGGTCTGGATCAGGGGATAGCCGCGCTCGTTCGCGGCCAGCGCGGGCGCCGCCCCCGTCACGGCGGCGAGCGGGAGAAGGATCGCGAAAGCGCCCGCGAGGCACTGGAGGAGGCGTACACGCATGGGGAGGCCGCAGAGATTCTACTCCGCTCCTCCCTGATTTTCAGCGCCGGAGGCTAGGCGGTGAGCTCTGCCGCCCCCCGCAGATCCCCGATCGCGGGCTCCAGCGAATCGTGCAGGACGCACTCGATGACGGTGCGGATCTCGGTCTCCGGGTCCGGCGGCTCCTCCTCCGGAAGCCCGCCGGCCCCGCCGGACGCGGCGAGCAGGCCCGCCTTCACCCCCAGCAGCCGGAATTTGACCGCCTCCAGATCGCGGACGATCTCCCGGATCTGCGCCCGGGCCGCCTCGACGTCGCTCATCTCGATCCCTCCTTCCCTCCAGATCGGCTCGCCGCCGAGCCGCCACAGCCGGCCGGCGACGCGGCGGCAGCGCGCGCAGCCGGTCAGCAGGTGGCGGACGACCGCCTGAGCCTCCGTCCGCGACAGCTCACCGCGCACCAGACCCTCCAGCCGGGCCCGCTCCGGGTGCCGATCGCGCTCCTCGCCGAGCCCCGTCATCGCGTCGAGCCTATGGAAGGGACCGGCCGGCGCATCCCCGGAAGCACGAAAAGCCCCGGGTTGCGGCCGGCCAGCCCCTTTTTCTTTCCAGAGGTGAAGAAAGACGTTCGTGGATGTCACGTTTGAGGGAGAGCGCACACCCATATCTCTTGAGACCGTTATTTTCGCGGAGGGATGAGTGTCGAAACCGAGACCCTCACCGCTTGGGGTTGTCCTGCGCTCGTTCCGCTTCGCCATGGGCTTGAGCGAGGCCGAGGCGGCCCGCGTCCTGGGAATCAAGCCGGCGCTGCTCTCGCGGTTGGAGCGGGGAGAGGAGGGGACGCTCTCCCGCCATCGCCTGGACGAGCTCCTGGAGCGCCTCGAAATTCCGCCGGAGGCGATCGATCCCGCCCTCCTCGCTCTCGACATCGCCTTTCTCCCCGCGCCCGCCGGCTCGCCCGTGGACCCCACCCCGGAGCAACTGCGGCTCGTCCGGCAGGCCGCCGCGGTCGCCGGGCGGGGCGCGACGGAGGCCACCTTCGAGCGGCTCAGGGCGAATCTTCGTCGGAAGAGGGCTCTCCAGCACCGCCGTCAGGCCGCGGATCTGTGGAAGACCCTGCGGGATCTCCCGCCACCCCGCCGCCGCCCGGAGGTGGAGAAGGAGAGCCGCTACTGGACCTGGGCCATGGCGGAGCGGCTCTGCGAGGAGAGCGTGCGGGCCGCGGCCCACCGGGCGAGCGACGCGGTGGAGCTTTCGCGGCTGGCTCTGCGCGCCGCCGAGCTGGCGCCGGAGGGAGAGCCCTGGCGGGCCCGTCTCCTGGGCTGGGTCTGGGCCTTCGTGGCCAACGCCCGGCGAGTCCAGGGCGACCTTCCCGGCGCCGAGGAAGGCTTCCTGCGCTCCGATCGCCTCCTGGAGGCCGGTGTCGCAGCCGGTCCCGGCCCTTTGGATGCTTCGAGGCCGCTCGACCTGAAAGCCTCGTTGCGGCGCTACCAGGGGCGCTTTGAAGAGGCCCTCGGCCTGCTGGAGTTGGCTTTGAAGGCGAACGGGTCCAGAGAGGCTAAGGGACGTATTCTGATCAATAAGGCGAACACCCTGGAGCTTATGGGCGACTTTGAGCAGGCTTTGGCTGAATTGCGGAAAGCGGAGCTTCTCCTTAAGGACTCCCAGAATATCCGGCTCCCATGGCTCGCACGGTACTCCATGGCAGTGAACCTTTGGCAGCTTAGGCGGTATATGGAGGCTGAAGCATTGCTGCCTGAGGTTCGAAAGGGTGCGATCGAAATGGGGCGTGAATTGGACCTCATTCGCACACTCTGGATCGAGGGTAGCGTCGCGGCCGGTCTGGGGCGGCGTCAGCAGGCACTCGCGGCATTAGAACAGGCGCGAAGGTATTTCAACTCCAGCCGGATCGCCTACGACGCGGCTTTGGCCTCAATGGAGCTAGCCGTTCTTTACCTGGAAGAGAAGAGGACCGCAGAGGTCAAGAGACTCTCCGAGGAGATGTACTGGATCTTCAAATCGCAAGGAGTCCATCAGGAGGCCTTGGCCGCATTGCAGCTTTTCTTCGATGCAGTCAGAAAAGAAGAGGCCA
>JAICSG010001125.1 GCA_025937035.1 Thermoanaerobaculia bacterium
AGCACACTGACCTATCGACTTCATCGGCCTCCGCTCAGGCACCTGGGAGAAGCAAAATGGCAGGCAACGAAAAACCGATTTTCACTCTGATTGATCAATCCGCGCGGTTTGGCGCGAAGATCTGGACGCTCACGTTCGACCTGCCGGGTGAGAAGGTGAACAAGCTTTCCATGCCGGTGATGGAACAATTCGGTTCGACGCTCGAAGAGCTGGAAAAACTGGGGAGCGTGGGCAAGATCGATGCGCTCGTTCTGGTATCGGGCAAGCCGGGGAATTTCATCGCCGGCGCGGACGTGGAGGAGATCGCCCGTGTGACCGATCCGGTCGAAGCCGAGGCGGGCTCGCGCGTGGGGCACCGGCTCTTCTCGGCCTGGGAGGGGCTCCCCTTCCCCACCGTGGCCGCCATCCGCGGCGTCTGCCTGGGCGGCGGGCTGGAGATCTCGCTCGCCTCGACCTACCGGGTGGCGAGCGACCGGCCGGACACCAAGATGGGGCTTCCCGAGGTGCGGCTGGGCATCCTCCCCGGCTGGGGGGGCTCGACCCGCCTGCCGCGCCGCATCGGCATCGCCGAGGCGCTCGACCTCATCCTCACCGGCAAGACGGTGGCCGGCCGCAAGGCCCTCAAGCTCGGGCTGATCGACGCCCTGCTGCCCGACGCCCGCTTCCTCGACGAGGTGCGGGACTTCGCCCTGGCGCGGATCGACAAGCCCCGGCGCGACGAGGGTGGGCTCGATTTCAAGGAGCTGCTGCTCGAGAAGAACCCCGTGGGGCGGAAGATCCTCTTCGATCAGGCGCGTAAGAAGACCCTGGAGACCACCCACGGGCATTATCCGGCCCCTCTGCGCGCCATCGAGGTGGTGAAGGTGGGGATCGAGGACGGCCCCCGCGCCGGCTTCGACGCCGAGGCCCGGGCGGTGGCCGAGCTCGCCACCTCGCGGACGGCGAAGAACCTCATCCACGTCTTCCGGCTGACCGAGGACGCCAAGAAGGAGACCGGCCTGCCCGGCGTTGCGCCGCGCGAGGTCCACGCTACGGCCGTGCTCGGCGCGGGGGTGATGGGGGGGGGCATCGCCCAGCTCATCGCCGCCGAGACCGACCTCCCGGTACGGATGAAGGACGTCAACGACGCGGCCCTGGCGAGCGGCATGCAGCACGCGGCGCAGCTCTTCACCAGGCAGGTGGAGCGGCGGCGGCTGACCCAGCCCGAGGCGCGGCGGAAGATGAATCACATCCTGCCGACCCTCGACTACACCGGGTTCGGCCGCGCCGACCTGGTGATCGAGGCGATCGTCGAGAACATGGGGATCAAGCAGGACGTCTTCGCCGAGACGGCCAGGCACGTCTCCGAGGGGGCCGTCCTCGCCTCGAACACCTCCTCGCTCTCGATCGCCGGCATCGGCGCCAAGACGCCGCACCGCGAGCGGGTGGTGGGGATGCACTTCTTCAACCCCGTCCACCGGATGCCGCTGGTCGAGGTGATCGCCCCCGAGGGGAGCGATCCGGCGGCGGTCAACACGGTCTTCGCCTTCACCCGCAAGCTCGGCAAGACCCCCGTCCTGGTCTCGGACACCCCGGGCTTCCTGGTCAACCGGCTGCTGATGTTCTATTCGACCGAGGCGCTCTGGCTGCTCGACGCCGGCTACAAGATCGAGGACATCGACCGCGTGATGACCGACTGGGGGATGCCGATGGGCCCCATGGCTCTCACCGACGAGGTGGGGATCGATGTGGCCACCAAGGTCGCCCACATTCTGCACGAGGCCTTCAGCGACCGCCTGCCCCTCCCCGAGTGGCTCGACAAG
>JAICSG010000120.1 GCA_025937035.1 Thermoanaerobaculia bacterium
CCCGTACGACGCGGACAACATGTACGGCTGGGCCAAGCTGATGACCGAGATGACGCTCAAGGCCTACTACAAGGACTTCGGCTTCAAGTCGGCCTCCTGCCGGTTCTTCACCGTCTACGGCGAGCGCGGGGTCGAGAACCACGCCGTCATCGCCATGATCGCCCGCGCCTTCGTGCGCCAGGCCCCCTTCGAGGTCTGGGGGGACGGCACCCAGATCCGCAACTGGACCTACGTCGGCGACATCGTGAGCGGCATGGCGCTCGCCGCCGAGAAGATCGACGACGGCACCGCCGTCAACCTCGTCACCGAGGAGCGGACGCGGGTGATCGACGCCGTCCGCGAGGTGCTGCGCTACACCGGCCAGGAGGCCGAGATCAAGCTCCTCCCCCACATGCCGACCGGCCCGCTCAACCGCGTGGCGAGCAACAAGCTGGCCCAGGAGCTCCTCGGCTGGGAGCCGAAGATGAAGTTCATGGACGGCCTCCACCGGACCATCGACTGGTACTTCGGCAGCCGCCAGCGCGAGACGGTGAGCGGCTACCTCCAGGAGATGCTCACCGAGCGTTAGACGTCCGTCGTGGTCCGGTTGGTCTATCTCTGCGACTGGCTGCCGCCCGACTTCGGCGCGGTCGGCCAGTACAGTCTCCTCTTCGCCCGCCAGCGCGCCGCCCAGGGGGATGACGTGGTCCTCGCCGGCCTCTCCTCGACCGCCGATTCGGTGGAAGAAGAGCGGCTGGGCGAGGGCCGGCTGCGGATCGTCCGCCGGCGGGCCGCCCTTTACGACCGCGCGAACTTCCGCGCCCGGGCGCTGTGGACGGCGCGGACCGATCTCGGCCTCGTCTGGGCGGTGCGCCGCGAGCTCCGGGCGGCGGACGAGATCCTCTTCACCGGTAGCCCTCCCTTCCTGATCCAGCTCCTTGTCCCCCTCAACCTCCTGCTCCGCAAGCGGCTCACCTACCGCATCACCGACTTCCATCCCGAGTGCCTGATGGCCGAGATGGAAAGGGTGCCGGCGCCGCTCCGCCTTTTCCATCGCTGGACCGTGGCGCTGCGCCGCCGGGTGGACCGCTTCGAGGTTCTGGGAGAGGACCAGCGTCGGCGCCTGCTTGAGATCGGCATCGATCCCGGCCGGATCGCCCTCAAGCGCGACCCCTCGCCGGTCGAGATCCCGCCGGGCATCCCGCCGCTCGACCGGCCGGCGGAGCTCGCGGGATACGCGATCCTCCTCTACTCCGGCAACTTCGGCGTCGCCCACGATCACGAGACCTTCATCGAGGGCTACCGGCGCCACCACCGCGAGGGATCCGGACGGGTGGCCCTCTGGCTCAACGCCACCGGTACCAGGGCGGACCGGGTGGAGGAGATCCTCCGCCGGGAGGGACTGCCGGTCCACCGCGGCCGGCCCGTGCCTCTGGAGCAGCTCCCCCGCCTCCTCGTCACCCCGGACGCCCACCTGATCACCCTGCGCGACGGCTTCGTGGGCTATGTCCTCCCCTCCAAGGTCTACGGCTGCGTCCAGTCCGGCCGCGGCGTCCTCTACGTCGGCAGCCCCGCCTCGGACGTCCATCTCCTCTGCGAGCGAAAAATTCCCCCGGAGCGCTACTGGCGCGCGGATGCCGGCGATCCGGCGGGGGTCTTCCGGGCCCTCGAGGAGATCGGACGCTTGCACAAGCCCCGAGAATCTGTAAGATACGGCCCATAACTAGCGATCAGAGTTGAAGTTTCGGGGCCGCGAGGCGCCGGGTCGCTCGGAGTAGCCGTATGCAAGGGATACTGCTGTACGCCGTAGCCGCGTCTTTCGTCGCCGCCCTCGCCACCCATCTGATGGTGCCGCCGGTCGCGCGCCTCGCCGTGCTCCTGCGCGCCCTCGATCACCCCGGAGAGCGCAAGCTGCAGACGGGCGCCGTACCCCGGCTGGGCGGCGTCGCCATCGCCCTGGGCCTCCTCCTCGGCGGCACCGGCGCGACGGTCTCCTTGTGGGGGCGGATCGGGGCCGCGGTCGGCCGCGGTGAGCTCCTCGCCCTGGCGTTCGGCACGATCACGGTCTTTCTGGTCGGCGTGGTGGACGACATCGTGGGGGTCTCGGCCGCCAAGAAGCTGCTCTTCCAGCTCGTGGCGGCCTGGCCGCTCGTCCACGCCGGCTGGGCGTTCGAGGTGCTGCGCCTGCCCTTCCTCGGCGAGATCCACCTCGGGCTGCTCGGCGGCTTCGTCTCGCTCCTCTGGATCGTGGGCGTCACCAACGCGATCAACCTGATCGACGGCCTCGACGGGCTGGCCGGCGGCGTCGTCGCCATCATCTCGGTGAGCTTCCTCGGCTACGCCATGCTGCAGGGGAACGCCGGCACCGTGATCCTGATGGCCGCCGTGGCCGGCTCCTGCCTCGGGTTCCTGCGCCACAACTGGGAGCCGGCGCGCGTGTTCATGGGCGATTCGGGCTCCCTCATGCTGGGCTTCCTGCTCGCCTCCACGGCCGTCCACTCCTCCCTCAAGGCACCCGCGGCGGTGGCGATCCTGGTGCCGATCCTCGCCCTCGGCGTGCCGGTGATGGACACCCTGCTGGTGATGGCCGTCCGCTTCCTCGACCGCCCGAAGTCGGCGCTCATCGGCCGCTTCCTGCGCATGTTCCAAGCCGACCGCCAGCACCTGCACCATCTGCTCGCCCACTTCGGCGGCGAGCGCCGGCGCATCGTCGCCGTGATCTATGGCGTCGTCCTCTCCTTCTGCGCCCTGGCCCTCTTCGTCGCCTTCACCGGCGAGACGGCCCTCGGCGTGGTGCTGGTGGTCCTCGAGCTCACCGTCATCCTCACCATGCGGCAGATGGGGATGGCGATGGAGGCCCGCCGCCTCGCCCGCCTGCAACGGGAGGAGATCAAGGCCGAGGTGCTCGGGCTGGGGCTTGGACCCGCGGCCGCACCCAAGGCCGGCGGCGTCCGCCGCATCGCCCGCTAGGGCCAGAGCTTCGCGGCCCGCTCGCGCATCGCGTCCCGTTCCCCCCGCCACCGCTCGGCCGCCGCCGCGCTGCGGGCCCCCGCCGCCAGCCGGCTGAGCCCCTCGATCGTCTGATCGTAGTAGCGCTCGGCGGTATCCTCCGCCCCCATCGCGAGCGCCCGGTCCATCGCCCGCTGGAGGTGGGGGAGAGCCTTCTCCCACTGGTTGGCCACGGTGTAGTGGAAGGCCAACGCCTCGCAGTCGTGGTCTCCGCGCAGCTTCTCCAACGCCGTCGCGATCTGGGTGTGGATCGCCTGACGGCGCAGGGGGTTGAGCTCGCCGTACATGGCTCCACGGGTGCGGTCGTGCGCGAGCTCGAAGCTCCCCCGGCGAAACCCCCGCGCCCAGACCAGGGCGTTTTCCTCGTCCGCGCGCCCGCCGGTCCAGGCATGGGCGAACGGCCGGATCAACCATCGCTTGAGCAGGATTTCGAGCCCGATCTCGATGACCTTGGCGTGCTCGTCGGCCGCCTCCTGCAGGAGCTCCATGTCGCAGGTCTGGCCGACGATCGCCGCCAGGGACGAGAGGCGCCGGGTGGAGTTGGGGAGCCGGCGGATGCGAAGCCGGATCAGCTCGTCGAGATCCTCCGGCACCTCGATCTCGTGGAGCGGGCGGGCCAGCTTCCACTGCCCCGCCTCCCCGGCCACCAGGATTCCCTCGTCCCAGAGATAGTTGATGAGCTCGCTCACCGCGAGCGGCAGGCCGCCGGTATTCTCCTTGAGGAAGCCAGCGAGCTCGGCCGCATGGGACTCCCCCGCCAGGGATTCCGCGATCTCCTCCAGCATCGGGAGCACCAGGGGCTCGAGCTCCAGCCGCGTCACGCTCCCCTCCTGCTCGCCACGCTGGAGAAGATCCCTCAAAGGGTGGGCGTCCTCCTCCTCTTCCTGCCCCTCTTCTTCCTCGTCCGGCTGGTAGGCCGCCACGATCCAGATCGGCCCCTTGAGCTCCGAGACCAGGAAGCCCAACAGGTCGAGCGTGTCGCGGTCCGCCAGGTGAAGGTCGTCCAGAAAGAGGATCAGCGGATCGTCGCTGCGGCACAGGCTCTCCAGGAAGACCCCCACCGCGGCGAAGAGGCGGCGCCGCCCCTCCGGGCGCGGGAGCGGCTCCGGCTCGCCGAGGTCCGGCCGCAGACCGCGGAGCTCGGGAATCAGGAGGGCCAGGTCCTTCAGCACCTCCTGGGGCAACGGCGTCAGGACCTGCCCGGAGCCCTCGGCGTCCTCCGCCAGCGCGCCGCGGAGCATCTCGATGAACGGCTGATAGGCCAGCAAGGGGCTCAGCTCGTAGCACCTCCCCTTGAGGACGCCACAGCGCCGCCTGGACGTGGTGGCGTCGAGGAACGACTTGATCACCCGGGTCTTGCCGATCCCCTGCGCCCCTTCCACCGCCGTGAGGTGGACCTTGCCGGCGAGCGCTCGCGCCCACCCCTCCCGCAGCATGAAGTAGGCGCCGGACCGGCCGACCAGAGGGACGATCGGTCCGACCGGCTCCTCCAGGCCCGCGGCGATCTCCTCCCGGGCCACCTGGGAGAGAATCGATTCGTAGAGCTGGCGGGTCTCCGCGAGCGGATCGGCCCCCAGCTCCTCGCGCAGCAGCCTCACCAGCTCGTCGTACTGGGCGAGCGCCCGGCTGCGCTGCCCGGCGAGAGCGCAGAGCCGCATGAGCTCGCGATGCGCCTCCTCCGAAAGCGGCTCGATCGCCACCAGGCGGCGGGCGTAGTGCACGCCGAACCGGTGCTCCCCCCGCCGGCGGTAGCTCTCGATCAGATGGTGCAGCGCCGCGACGGCCGCATCGCGCAGCCGGGTCTGCTCACCCACGCGCCAGCCCTCGAAGCCGGGGCTGCCGCCGGCGGAGAAGCCCGCCAGGAACTCCCCGCGGTAGAGCTGCACCGCGGCGGACAGGTGGTGCGGGTCGATCGTCCGCTCCGAGCCGAGGCGCAAGGACTCCTCGAAAGCCTCGACGTCGAGCCAGAGGTCGGCGCGGGGGGAGAGCCCGATCTCCTGATGGGTGACCTGGAGGAGGCTCTCCACCTCGGGCAGCCGGGAGCGCAGGTCATGGACGGCCTCGCCCAGGGCGTCGCGGACAGTATCCCCGTCGCGATCCGGCCACAACAGCCCGGTCAGGTGATCGCGGGGGAAGATCCGGCCCCGGTTGCAGACCAGATAGGCCAGCAAGGCCCCGGAGCCCTGGGCTTCGAATCCCGCGACCTGCCGCTCGCCGGCCCAGACTTCGAGCCCCCCGAAGAGGCGTACCCGGATCTTGCTGCTCAAGATGATCTACCCCTTGGCTGAGGGTCTCTCAGCTCTTGAGTACGTGGCCCCTGGACTGTCAGAGGAGCGGATTGTACCTGAAAACAACGAGGCCGGCCCGCTCGCGCGGACCGGCCTTTCTTATTTGTACCGACGGCCGGAGCCGTCAGGAGATCGGTCTTAGTACATGCCGCCCATGCCGCCGCCCGGCATGCCGCCCGGACCGCCCTTGGCCTCTTCCTTCTCCTTGATCTCGGAGACCATGGCCTCGGTGGTGAGCATCAGACCGGCGATCGACGACGCGTTGAGCAGCGCGGTCTTGGTGACCTTGGCGGGGTCGATGACGCCGGCCGCGACCAGGTCCTCGAACTTGCCGGTGGCGGCGTTGAAGCCGCTGGTGCCGTTGTCGGACAGGAGCTGCTTGACGACGACCGAGCCCTCCTCGCCGGCGTTGGCCGCGATCTGGCGGGCCGGCTCCTCGAGCGCGCGGCGGACGATGTTGATGCCGACCTTGACGTCGCCCTCACCCTTCAGACCCTCGACGGCCTTGACGGCGCGCAGCAGGGCCACGCCGCCGCCGGGGACGATCCCCTCCTCGACGGCCGCCTTGGTGGCGTGCATGGCGTCCTCGACGCGGGCCTTCTTCTCCTTCATCTCGGTCTCGGTGGCCGCGCCGACCTTGATCACGGCAACGCCGCCCACGAGCTTGGCCAGGCGCTCCTGGAGCTTCTCGCGGTCGTAGTCCGAGGTGGTCTCCTCGATCTGGTTGCGGATCTGCTTGACGCGGCCGGCGATCGCCTCACGCCGCTTGGCGTCGTCGGAGTCGGTGACGATGGTGGTGTCGTCCTTGGTGAGCACGACCTTCTTGGCGTCGCCCAGGTCCTCCCAGCGGACGTTCTCCAGCTTGATGCCGAGGTCGTCGGTGATCACCCGGCCGCCGGTGAGGGTCGCGATGTCCTCCAGCATGGCCTTGCGGCGGTCGCCGAAGCCCGGGGCCTTGCAGGCGGCCACGTGCAGCGTGCCGCGCAGCTTGTTGACCACCAGGGTGGCCAGCGCCTCGCCCTCGACGTCCTCGGCGATGATGAGCAGCGGCCGGCCCTGCTTGGCGACCTGCTCGAGGATCGGCAGGAGGTCCTTCATCGAGCTGATCTTCTTCTCGTGGAGGAGGATCTTGACGTTCTCCAGCACCGTCTCCATGCGCTCGGCGTCGGTGACGAAGTAGGGGGAGAGATAGCCGCGGTCGAACTGCATGCCCTCGACCACCTCCAGGGTGGTCTCGAGGCCGCGGGCCTCCTCGACGGTGATCACGCCGTCCTTGCCGACCTTCTCCATCGCCTCGGCGATGATGCCGCCGATCTCGACGTCGTTGTTGGCGGAGATGGTGCCGACGTGGGCGATGTCCTTGCCCTCGACCGGACGGGCCATCTGGTCGATCGACTCGACGGCGGCCTTGACGGCCATCTCGATGCCGCGCTTGACCTCCATCGGGTTGGCGCCGGCGGTGACGTTCTTGGAGCCCTCGCGGTAGATCGCCTGGGCGAGAACGGTCGCGGTGGTGGTGCCGTCGCCGGCCACGTCCGAGGTCTTGGAGGCGACCTCGCGCACCATCTGCGCGCCCATGTTCTCGAGCGGATCGGAGAGCTCGATCTCCTTGGCGACGGTCACGCCGTCCTTGGTGATGGTCGGCGAGCCGAACTTCTTCTCGATGACGACGTTGCGGCCCTTGGGGCCGAGGGTGACCTTGACGGCGTCGGCGAGCTTGTTGACACCCCGCAGGATCGCGGCGCGCGCGTCCCCGGAGTAGGTGATCTGCTTGGCCATGTCTTCTCTACCTCCTGATGTCTATGAATAACCTGGATAGGAGTGCTTACTTCTTGCCATTCGAGCTGACGACGGCCAGGATCTCGTCCTCGCGGAGGATCACGTAGTCGTTGCCGTCGATCTTGATCTCGCTCCCGGAGTACTTGCCCATGAGGATCCGGTCGCCCTCCTTGACGTCCATCGGGGAGCGCTTGCCATCCTCGCTGAGCTTGCCCGGGCCGACGGCGACCACCTCGGCCTCCTGCGGCTTCTCCTTGGCGGTGTCCGGAATGATGATGCCCCCACGGACCTGCTCTTCCTGCTCGACGCGCTTCACCAGGACCCGATCGTGCAGCGGACGGATATTCACGGCTTCTACCTCCTTGTATGACTTCGATGACCGATTTGGGAATTTGGGCTCACGGCGGCCGCTGTTAGCACTCGCCGCCGATGACTGCTAACAGTGTAGGAAGACGGAAAATGCCTGTCAAGGGGTGAGGGAGAAGAGGATCTTGTCCGGCCGGCTGCGGCAACGCTTCGGGAGAGGGCCCGTCCTCTCAGGGGAGCTCCCCGTCTTTTTTGGAGGAGGCCTCGCCTTTCGGGGAGACCCCAGGCTCATATAGGGAGACCCCTCGTACCATATGGACGAGCCTCCGTCTTTTTAGGGAGAGGGGTCGTCTTTTTGGGGAGACCCCAGGTTCATATAGGGAGACCCCTCGTACTATATGGACGAGCCTCCGTCTTTTTGGGGAGAGGGGTCGTCTTTTTTGGGAGACTCCTCGTCTTTTTGGGGAGACCCCTCGTCCATATAGTACGAGGGGTCTCCCTATATAAGGCGATGCTTCCCCCTGAATCCGCGCGCTCCGGCGCTCTGCTCACGGCATCCCTGTGCCGGCCCGAGCGGCGCGAAGCGCTCCTCCACGTCGCGGGCCTCTCCCACCGGAATCCCCTGGCGCTCGATCCAGGCGTGGGCGAGACCGGCGTCCGCCGGCGCGGCGCGCTCTCCCTTCCAGCCGGCATCTCCAGAGTAGACATTACCAAGAGACTATCGTCCCGGGCCGCCGCTTTTGCAAAAAGAACCGGGTTGATCCCCGCTCACCGGCGGTACGGCGAGTGCTCAGATACTGAGCACCCCCGGATGCCTCCAGCCCATAAAACCTCGACTTCGACCTGCCGGTACGCGTAATTTTGACAAATCGCCTCTCAGACGGTCCTTATTCCGGAAATCGTTGTCCGATAAGGTATGTTGAACAAATTTCTCTATCGGAAAACGTTGACTTTACTTTCTTGCACCGTATAGCGTCCTCTGCATAAATCAGGGTGAGCTGACCGCTCACCGTTCCAACGAGTCGCCGACGGAACCGCCCGCTTGGCCGGTTCGTCACCCCCGCCGCGTGGATGAGTCCACTTTTCCGCGCACAGGGGATCTTCATCTCAACCCGGGTGGATGTGCAGGTGGTGGACCGTTTCAAGGAGCTGTCGATGTCGCTGTCGCAGGGCTCGCGCCGTTCTTTCTTCTTCGTCCTTGCAACCCTGATCGCCGGTCTGGCGGGCCTGTTCGACGTCGCGGCGTCGGCGGCCACGATGTCCGTACCCTCCAAGCTGATCCTCGACGTCCGTGAGACCGCGGGCGTGGCCCGCAGCGGCGAGGTCGTCCGTTCTGGCATGCCGCTGCCGCGCAGCCTGAACGTGCTCGGCACCGGTGGCCTCGCCATCGTCGACTCCTCAGGCTCTCCGGTGCCCGCCGAATTCGAGGTGACGGCGCGCTGGAACGCCGGCAAGAGCGATACGACGGCGCCCATCCAGTGGCTGCTCGTCACCTTCCCGGCCACCGTGGGCGCCAATCAGACGGCCACCTACCGGCTGGTCACCGACGGC
>JAICSG010000870.1 GCA_025937035.1 Thermoanaerobaculia bacterium
ACGTATTCCCTCTCACGAGCGGCGCTTTCCCTCCTCCTTGGATGACGCGCGGGGGTCGTCGAGCCTCGCTCCCTCCGAGGGACGGGCCGCGCCGGGCCGATCGGGAGACGCCAAGGCCGGGGAACGGCTCACGGGCCCTCCATCGCGCCTCGGGGCGTGGAGATCGCGGCGCTTTTCCTCGCCCTCGGACGGCTCGAAGGCCGGGGAACGCGGCGCGAAGAGATCTTTGCAGGACACAGGGTCCCCTCCGGATGGGAGAGGGACGGGGGAAGGAGGCTCGCCGGCCTGGTTGCGCGGCGGCGCCTCGTCCCCGAGCTCTTTGACATTTGATGGTCAAGCCGGAGAGCGGACGGGGAGCGCTCTCCGGCTCCCACCTTTTTTCGCGGCGGCCACGCTTCCGGTCCTTCGCGGCCGGGACCGGTGCGTGCGCCGCCGTCCTGCCATCATTTTCCCTGACATTAGGTTTCCCCTAGATGGTCGAGCCTCCACTTTCGTAGAAGTCCAAGGTAGTAGGATCACAATCTTGATTTCTGGAGGGCCGGCCCATGCAATCGAAGCTCCTCGACGCCTATCGCCACCGTCTTGGGTACGCGAAGCTCCCCTGGGGGATCGACCTCCTCCTCACCGACGCGTGCAATCTGCGCTGCAGCTACTGTCCGATCTGGGGGGAGAATTCGAAGCTCCCGGCCCCCGCCGCCTTCATGGACACCGAGGCCGCTCTCCGCCTGGTGAGCGAGGTCGCGGCGTTCCGGCCCATGATCCGGCTGTTCGGCGGCGAGCCGTTCATCCACCCCGAATGGCGGCAGGTCGTGGCGCACGTGCGCGCCCAGGGGCTCCACTGCACGGCGGTGAGCAACGGCATGCGGCTGGTCCGGGAGGCGGAGGACGTCGTCCGCTCGGGGCTCCTGGCCGTGGGCATCTCGCTCGACACCAGCGGCGCCGTCAACGACGCGGGACGCGGCAAGGGGGTGCTGGAGACCGTGCGGAGTGGTCTCCAGGCCGTGGCCGAGGTGAAGCGGCGGCTGGGGTCGGAGACGCCCAAGATCGAGATCTATACGACGGTGACCGCGTCGACCTACGAGCATCTGTCTTCCTGGGCCGAGGAGCTCACCTCCTGGGGAATCGACAAGCTCCGCCTCCAGCACCTCATCTGGTTTTCGTCCGATCAGCTGAACACCTCGATGGACCTGCTGCGCGGGGTGATGCCCGATCCGGCGTTCTTCCGCGCCGAGGACGCCTCCTATTGCCAGGACGAGGTCCCGAGGATGGACGTGGGGCGTCTCGCCGAGGAGCTGCGGACGATCCGGAGACGGCCGTATCCGTTCCAGATCGAGTCGCACCCGGACCTCTCCGTCGAGGAGATGGTGCGCTACTACGGCGAGGCCGAGTACACGCGGCACGACAAGGTGACCTGCACGACGATGGAGAATTACGCCTTCGTCGATCCGCGGGGGCGGCTCTATCCGTGCCTCACGCTGGACATGGGCAACGTCTTCGAGTCGTCGTTCCAGGAGGTCTGGAACGGCTCCCGGTTCCGGGCGTTCCGGCGGCTGATCCGGAGGGAGAAGCGGTTGCCGCTATGCCACCGGTGCCCGGATTAGGGCGCTCCGCCAGAGTTGGCGTCCCCGGCAGGTTGGCCCTCATCACCCCGGCCCTCTTCTCCCGGCCCTCCACCCTACCGGGGGGCTGGGGCCCTATTTGTGGAAGCTGAGCCCGGAAAACAAGACCAGCAGTCCTTGCTTGATTTTAGTGAAAACGTGTGCTCCAATGCCGTTATGCGTTGGATCGTGACACGTTCGGTTTGGGCAGGGCTGTTGGCTCTCCTTATCTTTCCCACTGGGTGGGCTCTGGCAGGCGGGGCTGTTCCCGACGTCATCTACATGAAAGGGGGCCCGCGAGTCGATCCTCTCTGGATATCGGCGAAGGCCGCGGCCTCGGAGAAAGGCGATGTGCGATGGGAGCTGTTCTCTCCCTCCGACCAGGATAATCTTCATCGTTTCCTGGCCAGCAGCGAGCGGCTTAGAAGAGAGGCGAAGAGCTCACAAGGCCAGCAGGCAGGTGGAAAGAGGGGAGCGGACCTAGAGTGTCCGCTCGTGCTTGCGACCTTGGATGAAGATCGGATTACCCTCAAGCCGAATCACTCGTTCTCCGATCTAGTTGAGCAGGCTCTCGCCATCTATAGCGGCAGAATCGAGAGCATCTCTCCGGGTTTCTTCTCTGGTCTTCCCTCCTCCCTGCTGCGAGTGAAGGTCACGGAAGCGTTCCGATCCTCTGATCTGGTGGCAAGCGATGAGGTGTTGATTCCTTATCCTTTCGCGCGTTTCAAGATTGGATCCTCGGCTTTTTGCGGTGGCCCTGAATCGATGTTCCAGCCAACCGTGGGAGATCGCGTGCTGGTGTTCATCTACGATCCGGCTCGCAATGCTGATCGGACGCTTATACATCCCCGGAGCCCGGAGCTTTTCTTCCAAGC
>JAICSG010000893.1 GCA_025937035.1 Thermoanaerobaculia bacterium
CTCTACTACTTCGCCGCCGCCAGCTTCGCCGAAGCCAGCCAGCGCCTCCTCCCGGGTCCCGAGGACGGCTGGGCCTGGACCGGCTTCCTGGGCAGCACCGATCCCGTGACGAAAGAGATGCTCGGCCGCGTCCTCGCCGCGCTTCGAGGTCCGGATTATGAGGAGGAGATCCGGACCGCCATCGCGCCGCGCAACCTAGCGGGCCTGGCCGATCCCCGCCGGAACCGGCTCTATCCGGTGAACTTGGAGCCATTGGTGGAAGGAGCTGTTCTGCTGGGGCTTACGCCGGAGGAAGTCCGAAACGAGCTGCCACGATTGCGGGGGTGAGCCTCCCACGCCGCGAAGGGATCCAGAGCCCGCCTCCAGGCCGGTGTGGCCTTCGTTCGGGCAGCCTCTGCCCAAATGAAGGCCGGCCGTGCCGGAAGTCAGGCCGAGGTGCCTGCGACCGAGGCCGCCGCAGCCTGCTTCCCGGCCGCCCGGGCCTGCATCCAGGCCGGCTCGGCCCAGCTCCGGGGCGGAAAGGCCTTGCCCCAGGCAGCTCGAGCCTGACTTCAGGCGACCAGGGCCTGCTGGATGTGGAAGAATGGCCGGCCAAACGCGCCCTCGCCGGCCGTCTCGAACAGGATGTAAGGCCGGGTGGCCTCCGCCGCCTAGTCTTCGCCAAAGATGCGGCGGTGCATCCCCTGGTGGGAGATGATCCGGCCGTGCTTGGCGTCTTCTTCCTCGGCCACCGGCTGCTCCTCCGGCGGCGCGGAATTCCGGAGGTGCTCCACAAAACGCAGAGCCGCATGCACCTCGTTCTCGGGGAGGTCATCCACCAGGGCGCGCAGGCGTTCTCGGTCGGTCATGGCTCATCCTAGAGCCGTTTGCCTGCCCTGGCAAATCAGATCGCCGACCCCCACCCCTCCACCACCCCCCGCACCGCCCGGATATCCCCCTCCAGCACGCGGTCCCGCAGCATGGTCGGCGCCGCGTCCCGGACCTGGAGGTAGATCCGCCGCGTCCCCTCCCCGAGCTCGGCAGCGATCTCCGGGCGATGCTCGGGCCGGGTCCGTTCCTCGAAGTCGTGGGCTTCCTGATCGGCCCGGTCCCAGTCGGCGGCGGCCTTGCGGGTGGTGACGGGATCGCGCTTCATCGCCACCCGCCACTCGACGCCTTGAGCCGCCACCAGCAGCTCGATCGCCAGGACCGACTGCGCGTTGCGCAGCACCGTGCGGACCTTGCGGGCCGCGATGGTCGACATGGCGTTGTGGTCCTCGGAATTGGCGGAGGTGGGGATGGAGTCGACGCTCGCCGGATGGGTCAGGACCTTGTTCTCGGAGACGATGCCGGCCGCGGCGTACTGCACGATCATCAGCCCCGAGTTGATCCCCCGGAGAGGGATCAGGTTCGAGGGGAGGCTCCGGTTCTGATGAGAGTCGAGCAGCATCTGGGCGCGCCGCTCCGAGATGTTCGCGAGCTCGGCCAGGGCGATCGCCAGGACGTCCGCCGCCATCCCCACCGGCTCGCCGTGGAAGTTGCCGGCCGAGTAGGAGATGCGCTCCCGGCCGTCATACCCCTCCGGCCAGTTGGCCGCGAACTCGTGATCGAACGGAGTGCCGTCCCCCGGAAAGAAGAGGGGGTTGTCCGTGGCCGCGTTGATCTCTCCCTCGGCCACCCGGCGGGCGTAGGCGATGGCGTCCCGCGCGGCGCCGTGCACCGCCGGGGCGCAGCGCAGGGAGTAGACGTCCTGCACCGCGCCGGCCTTCTCGATCAGCCGGCTCCCCCGGATCAGCTTTCGGATACCCTCCGCGCTGGCGATCTGCCCCGCGAGCCCCCGGGCTTCATGGACCTTGGGATCGAAGGCGCGGGCGCAGCCGCAGACCGCCTCCCGGCTAAGCGCCGCGGCGGCGTCCGCCGTGCGGGCCAGCCGCTCGCCGTCGTGAACGGCCAACGCCAGAAGAGCCGCCGAGAAGGTGGCGCCGTTGGTGAGCGCCAGGCCGTCCTTGTAGCTGAGGGCCGGGACCTCCATCCCGAGGTCTTCCGCGAGCTGCTCCAGGCCGCTCCGCAGCCGGCGCTCCTGATGGGCGAGGTCCCCCGGCTCGCGGACCACGTACCAGCGGCTCTCCCCCAGCAGCACCACGAAGAGCTGGGAGAGCGGGCAGAGGTCGCCGCTCGATCCCACCGAGCCGCGGATCGGCACCAGCGGCACAATCCCCCGGTTGAGCATGGCCTGGACGGTGCGCACCACCTCGGCGCGGATCCCGGAAGGCCCCTTGAGGAAGGCGTTGAGCCGGATGGCGAGGGTCGCCCGCACCGCGTCCGGATCGAAGTAGTTGGCCGGATTACCGGGGTCGGCCGTCTCCCCCACCCCGACCGAGTGGCTGAGGAGGATGTTGCGCTGCAGCTCCTCCAGGCAGTCGGGAGCGATGGGGAC
>JAICSG010000863.1 GCA_025937035.1 Thermoanaerobaculia bacterium
CCGAATGTCTGGGTTGCTCCAGGCTGCTGAAGCCCGAGGCTTTCCAGGCTCCGTCCGACCTCTTGCACGATCCGGACGTGCTCGGGGTCGGAAGGCCCATCGATCAGCAACGACCAATCGACATCGCTTCCGGGCGTCAGCTCTCCCCGGGCGAAAGAGCCGAAGACGACGACCGAAGTATTGTCGGATTCAAACTCTTGAATTGACCCCAGATCCAGAAGGTGGCTGGCTGTATATTCCCGAGCCTGGACGATCGCCGGCCATTCTCCAGAGTATTTCGCACGCAACTGATCGAAGGGAGACTGGGCGAGGTCTGCCATCAGATTTGCCAGTATGGGAACGGGGCCACAGGAAGCTGCAGCCCCGTCCAGGAATCCTATCAGCTCGCCGCCCCCTCCCCCACCTCCCACGTATCCCCCGCCTTCAGGAGATCCTCCAGCTTGCCCAGCCCCAGGCGGTCGGTCTCGGTCTGGATCTGGGAGATCACCTGCTCCTCATACGAGGCCTTCTCGACGTTGCGGAAGACGCCGAGGGGGGTCGGGAAGTGGGGCGGCTGGAGCTGGGCCGCCAGGAAGGCCACGGCGGGGTTCTCCTGCGTCTCGTCCCAGACCAGGCAGTCGCCGGGCCCGAATTCGCCGCCCAGCTCGATCACCTCCATCTGGGTGCCCCGCATGCGGATCCCGCGGTCCTTGTTCTTGCCGAAGACCAGCGGCTTGCCGTGCTCCAGGTAGAGCGCGCTGTCATCCTTGGTCTCCTTGTCCGTGATCGAGGCGAACGCCTTGTCGTTGAAGATGTTGCAGTTCTGGTAGATCTCGATGTAGGCGGTCCCCTTGTGCGCGGCGGCGCGGCGCAGGGTGTCGCGAAGGTGGGCCTGGAAGATGTCCACGCTGCGGGCCACGAAGGTCGCTCCGGCGCCGATGGCGAGCGACAGCGGGTTGAACGGGTAGTCGACCGAGCCCGCCGGAGTGGACTTCGTCTTCTTCCCCAGCTCGCTGGTGGGCGAATACTGCCCCTTGGTCAAGCCATAGATGCGGTTGTTGAACATCAGGATCTTCACCCCGACGTTGCGCCGCAGCACGTGGATGAAGTGGTTGCCGCCGATCGACATCGAGTCGCCGTCGCCGGTGGCGATCCAGACCTCCAGCTCGGGGCGGGCCAGCTTGAGGCCGGTCGCCACCGCGGGCGCCCGCCCGTGGATGGTGTGGAAGCCGAAGGTGTTCATGTAGTACGGGAAGCGGCTGGAGCAGCCGATCCCGGAGACCACGACGAACTTCTCGCGCGGAATCCCCAGCTCGGGGAAGACCTGCTGGACCGCCGAGAGAATGGCGTAGTCGCCGCAGCCGGGGCACCAGCGCACCTCCTGGTCGGTCTGGAAGTCTTTCTTGCTGAGGACCGGGGCCTTCGTCTCAGTGGACATGATTCGACTCCAGGATCGACTGGATCTTGTCCAGGATCTCTTGACGGGAGAAGGGTTTGCCCTGCACCTTGCTGAGCGTGATGATGTCTTTCAAGTACTTGGCGCGCAGCAGCAGGGCGAGCTGGCCCAGGTTCATCTCCGGCACCAGCACGCGGTCGAACCGCGCGAGCACCTCGCCCAGGTTCGCCGGGAAGGGGTTGAGATGGCGCAGGTGGGCGCGGCTGACCGAAAGCCCCTTGCGGCGGGCGCTGTTGACCGCGCCGGTGATCGCCCCTGAGGTCGAGCCCCAGCCGAGGACCAGCAGCGCGCCGCCGTCCGGGTCGCCGTGGACTTGGAGGGGCGGAATCTCGCGGGCGATCCGCTCCACCTTCTCGGCCCGCAGGTGGATCATGTTCTCGTGGTTGACCGGGTCGTAGGAGACGTTGCCGGTGACGTTCTCCTTCTCCAGGCCGCCGATCCGGTGCTCCAGTCCCGGCGTGCCAGGGATGGCCCAGGGGCGGGAGAGCGTCTCGGGATCGCGCTCGTAGGGGTGGAACCCCTGCGGATCGGTGCGGAACTCGATCCGCAGGTCCGGCAGGTCCTCCACGTTCGGCAGCTTCCAGGGCTCGGAGCCATTGGCGATGTAGCCGTCCGAGAGCAGCACCACCGGCACCATGTGGCGGGTGGCGAGCCGCACCGCTTCCATGGCCACCTCGAAGCAGTCCTTGGGGGACGAGGCGGCGAGGACGGGGATCGGCGCCTCGCCGTTGCGGCCGAACATCACCTGCAGCAGGTCCGCCTGCTCGGTCTTGGTCGGCAGGCCGGTCGAGGGGCCGCCCCGCTGGATGTCGCAGACGACCAGCGGCAGCTCGGTCATCACCGCCAGGTTCATCGCCTCGGCCTTGAGAGCGATGCCGGGGCCCGAGGAGACGGTCACCCCGAGGGCGCCGCCGAAGGAGGCGCCGATCGCCGAGCAGACCGCGGCGATCTCGTCCTCGGCCTGGAAAGTGGTGACGCCGAAGTTCTTGTAGCGCGACAGCTCATGGAGCACGTCCGAGGCCGGGGTGATCGGATAGGCGCCCAGGAAGAGCGGCAG
>JAICSG010000871.1 GCA_025937035.1 Thermoanaerobaculia bacterium
AAGAGGCCGAGGAAGACGAGCGCCGTGCCGGTCAGCAGCCAGCGGACGAGCCGGGGCTCGGTGAGCGCGGTCCCATCAGCCATTTCAGGTCTCTCCACCGGCGGCCCGCAGCCGCCGGCCGCGGCGCCAGGCCAGGAAGTTGATCAGCAGCAACAGGCCGAACGAGGCGAGCAGGAAGACCAGGGCGATGGCCGTGGCCCCCGCGTAGTCGTACTGCTCCAGCTTGATCATGATCAGGAGCGGCACGATCTCCGACTTCATCGGCATGTTGCCGGCGATGAAGATCACCGATCCGTATTCGCCCAGGGCGCGGGCGAAGGCGAGGACGAAGCCGGTCATCGCGGCCGGCAGGAGCTCGGGGAAGAGCACCCGGCGGAAGGTCTGCCAGCGGCCGGCGCCCAGGCTGGCGGCGGCCTCCTCGACCTCGGGGTCCAGATCGGCGAGCACCGGCTGTACCGTGCGCACCACGAACGGCAGGCCGATGAAGGTGAGCGCCACCACCACGCCCAGGCGGGTGTAGGCCACCTCGACCCCCAACGGGTCCAGCCAGCGGCCGATCCAGCCGTTTTTGGCGTAGAGGGTGGCGAGCGCGATGCCGGCCACAGCCGTAGGGAGGGCGAACGGGAGATCGACCAGGGCGTCGACCAGCCTGCGGCCCGGGAAGGTATAGCGCTCCAGCACCCAGGCGACCAGCAGGCCGAAGACGAGGTTGATCGACGCGGCGAGGAACGACGCCCCGAGGCTCAGCCGGTAGGCCGCCAGCGCGCGGGGTCCGGTGACGTCCGCCCAGAAGGTGGCCCAGGGGAGGGTCGCCGACTTGAGGAAGACGGTCGAGAGGGGTATGAGGATCAGCAGCCCGAGGTAGAGCAGGGTGAAGCCGAGCGACAGACCGAAGCCGGGGAGGACGCTGCCTCCCCGCAGACGCCGGCGCCTCGGCCCTTCCGTCACCGCCCGGCCCCGTAAATCTGATCGAAGACGCCGCCGTCCGCGAAGTGGGTCTGTTGCGCCTTGGACCAGCCGCCGAAGACCTGATCGATGGTGAAGAGCTGGAGCTTCGGGAATTGGGCGGCGTACTTGGCGGCCACGGCCTCATTGCGCGGCCGGTAGAAGTGGCGGGCCGCGATCTCCTGCCCCTCGGGGGTGTAGAGGAATTGGAGATAGGCGGTGGCCACCAAGATGTTCTTGTGCCTGGCGGCCACCTTGTCGACCACCGCCACCGGCGGCTCGGCCAGAATGCTCAAGGACGGCGACACGATCTGGAAGTCTCCCTTGGCGCCCATCTCGCCCTTGACGGCGAGCAGGGCCTCGTTCTCCCAGGCGATCAGCACGTCGCCGATCCCCCGCTCCACGAAGGTGACGGTGGCGCCGCGGGCGCCGGTGTCGAGGATCGGAACGTTTTTGTAGATCCGCGAGACGAAATCCTTGGCCTTGTTGGGATCGTTGCCGAATTTGCGCAGGGCGTACCCCCAGGCCGCGAGGTAGCTCCAGCGCGCGCCACCCGAGGTCTTCGGGTTGGGGGTGATCACCGCCACGCCCGGGCGCGCCAGGTCGTCCCAGTCCTTGATCTTTTTCGGATTCCCCTTGCGCACCAGGAAGACGATCGTCGAGGTGTAGGGCGTGCTGTTGTTGGCCAGGCGGGTCTGCCAGTTTTTCGCGATCAATCCCGAATTGGCGATCGCGTCCACGTCATAGGCGAGCGCCAGGGTGACCACGTCGGCCTCCAGGCCGTCGATCACCGAGCGGGCCTGCTTGCCCGAGCCGCCATGCGACTGCTGGACGGAGACGTCCTGGCCCGTCTTCGCCTTCCAGGCCCTGGCGAAGGCGCTGTTGACGTCCTGGTAGAGCTCGCGGGTGGGGTCGTAGGAGACGTTGAGCAGCTTGACGCCCGCGGCTTGCGCGGCCCCCGCGGCAAGCAGAGAGAGCGCGAGCGCCGGCAGTAGGAATCTATTTCTCATGGTCATCCTCTCATCAGAAAGCGATCTGGAAGCGGCTGAAGAAGATCTTTTCGTCCTCGCGGTTGCCGGCCGTGGCGCCGCCCTCGAATTGGGTGTCCTCGTAGTCGAAGAGCAGCCGCAGATTCCGGTTGAGATACCAGTTGAGGCCCACGGCCCAGGCCTTGGCCGAGCGCGCGGAGCTGGTGATGCTGGCGAAGGTCGGGAAGGTGGCGTCGTCGAGCTTCAGCTCGCTGTAGCGCGCGGCGAGCTCGAAGGCGCCCCAGGTGTGGGCCGCCGGGTCGAAAACCTTTTTCGGATTGACGCCCTTATAGGAGGGCTCGCCACCGGCGATCACCCAGGAGCCCGCCACCTGCCAGGACCTGTGCTCCAGGTGATCGGAGACCAGATCACGCCGCACGTCCTGGCGAGAGATCACGTACTCGGCCAGCAGGCCGAAGGGGCCGCCGTAGAAATACCCCTGCGGAGAGAGACGGAAGTGGGTGCCGTCCGCGACCGTGGTGCCCGCCGCGGTGCCGTC
>JAICSG010000450.1 GCA_025937035.1 Thermoanaerobaculia bacterium
GCCTGCACCAGCGTGGCCGGATCGGCGTGCCCCTTCTTGGGATCGAGCAGGCTGGGATCGAGCGCCTTGGCGATATCCCCCAGATAGATCAGCGGGAAGACGCTAGACGTGGTCTGCTCCAGGCAGCCATAGGGATAGTGGAGCAGGTGCTCCAGCTTGCCCGCGAACTGGACGATCGGGATCGGGCTCACCCGCACCACCCGCCGCAAGGTCTCGGGCCGGTACTTGTCCAGATCCTTCCCCGCCGTTTGTTCCCCAATAATGACCGACGCGCCACCCACCGCTCCGGCATCCTCCGTGGAGACCGGCGGCAGGTCGGGCCGCATCGAGACCTCGGTGGTCGATTTGGACTGCTCGCCGTTCCCCGAGGCCGTGGCCACGAAGACCACGTTCCCCTCCGAATTGCCAGTATGGACGGAGAAGTAGACCGTCCGCTCCCGGCCCACGGGGACGTCGATCGACTGGCTGGCCTTCTCGATCTGGACCGCTCCTTGGGCGGCCAATCCCACCTGGATTGTCCCCGGCTTGCCCGTGTCGTTCCGCACCGTCACCGGCACCTGCAGGGTCTCGCCGAAGGAGAGGATGCGCGGCAGGGTGGGGAGGAGCACCAGCGGATCGCGCACCCGGGTGAGGCGGAACGACGAGCCGAAGCGGTCGTTCTCGATCGCCACGGCCATGATCCGCAGCGCCCCCTGGAATTCGGGCACCTTGAAGGAGACCTTCGCGTTGCCGTCTTTGTCCGCCGTCAGCGGGCCGGACCAGAAGGCGACCGGCTGCACGCGGCGGATGCCCTCCGTGCGCACGTACTGATTCGCCTCCGACCCCTCGCCGCCGCCGGGCGTCAGGCTCTTGAGCTCCGGCAGCAGCAGGCTGAAGGTGTCGTAGGAGGTCACTCCCAGGGCCAGCTTGCGATAGAAGAAATCGAACGGCTCCGGCGTCTTCTGGGCGATGAGCTGGAGGATGCCCTCGTCCACCGCCGCCACCGTAACCACCGCGTTCGGCGCCGCCTTCACGTTGATCGCCAGCTCGCGCCCGGGCCGCATCTGATCCGGCGCCGAAATTTGAGGTGCCAGGTGATTCGCCGTCCGATTCACCGAGATGGGCACCGCCCCGAAGGCCCGGCCGGCCGAGCCCGGCTCCAGCGCCCCAACCGGCCGCACCAGAGTGGCCGTGACATAGGCGTTGGGCCGGTAGTCGCCGCGGACGGGGATCTCGATCTTCGCCGTGTTCCCCTGGAGATCGTAGATCTTGGTGTCGAGCACCTTGTCCCGCTCCACCGTCAGCAGCAGCTTGCCAGGGAACGGCGCCCGCACCTGCACCGTGGCCGTGTCCCCGGCCGCGTACTCGGCCTTGTCGAGATCGAGCTCCAGCCGCGCCGGATTCTTGATCGCCCACGGCGAGGTCCCCCAGCCGGCCGCGTAAAACTCGACCTGAGCCGAGGACTGCGTCTCCGCGTCGGTCAGCACCACCCGGTAGCTGCCGTAGGTCTTCGGAATAACTTGGAAGGTGCCCCGCGACTGCCCGGCCCCCCCTCCAGATATCGCCTGGGACGAGATCAGCCGCGGATCGCGGGTCGTCTCATACCGCCAGCCGCCGGACGGGGTCTTGCGCAGCACCGTGTTCCAGCGGTCCTCGAAGAGATCGGCCCGCAGGGCTTTGGCCGGCACCTCCTTCCCCTCCGGCGACACCACCACGAATTCAAACCCGGACGGCTTGCCCGGCTCGGCGAACCCCTCTCCACTCGCCCCACCGGCCCGCCGCAATCCCACGTAATAGGGATAGGGGTGGACCTGCAACCGCTGCATGGCCGCCACGCCGCGCCCCCCCTGCTCCTGCACCCGCGCCGTGATGACCGCCTCCAGCGAGGAAGGCACGGGGGCGCCGGCGGGCATCTCGACCTTGAATTCGCTCCGCCCCTCGTCGTCCAGCTTGCCCTCGGTCGAGAGCACCTGCTTGTCCTCCAGCTTCCGGTCGTCGTTGCGGAAGCTGAACCCTGGAAAACCCCTGGGCGCGAAGGTCGAATCGACCAGCCGCACCCGCGACTCCACCGGCAGCCCCGCGGCCGGCGCGCCGAACAGATAGCTCGACTGCACCTGATACTGGAGCGTGTCCCCCGGCCCGACCTTGCCCTTGGGGGGGACGATCGTGACCGAGATCCGGTCCGGCACGAACTCCTCCACCTGGAAGCGATACTGGCCGATGACCTTCTGGGCCACCTCCAGCTCCAGCGTGTGCGGGCCGGTCAGCGAGTAGGCGGGCAGATCGAGCTCGAACGGCGCCAGCCCTCGATCCCCGGTCGTCACTTTGCGGACCTCCAGCTCCCGCCCCTGCGGATCGCGGTGGCGGAGCAGCGCCGGCATCGAGGGGGGGATGTGGAGGGCGCCGTCGCGCACCACCGCCAGCCCCTGGAGCTTCTCCCCGGGCCGGTAGATGTCCCGCTCGCCATACAGGAAGGCCTGATACCCCTCGCCTGGAGGCTCCGCGCCGCCCACGTCCAGGCCGGTGGTATCCACCGTCATGGTGTTGAGCAGGAGGAACGAGAAGTCGTCCCCCTTCTCGATCGTCACCATGTAGGGCGTCCCCTTGGCGAGCGCCTTGGAGTCATCCGTCCGCCAGACCCCGGAGCCGTCCGTCCGCCCCGAGGCCAGGGTCTGGTTCTGATCCGAGATCAGGGTGACCCTGGCGTCCGCCACGGGGGTGAGGTCCTTGATCGACGACACCCAGACCAGGAACTGCCCCGGGCCCCGCTTGGCGACCGCGCCGAGATCGGTGAGCAGCAGCCACCGCTGATTGGCCTGCTCGTCGTCCGGCTTGCCCACGGAGACGCGGTAGAGCCCGGGCTCCTTCGTATTGATGTATTTGTCGAGATCCAGGGGATAGACCCGCTTCTTGTTCTTCCGGCCGCCGACGTTGAGGTTGACCTCCTTCAGCCGGTCCCCCAAAGCATGATTGAGCTCGCCCGCGTAGCCGTACTCGTCCTCGAAGAAGCCGCCGTACTGGAAGAGGAAGAACAGGTTGTTGAGATAGACCCGGTCGACGGTCATCCGCACCTTGGGCGAGTTGACCGCCTCCAGGGCGACCGCGTGCTGCCCCTGATTCCACAGGAACATCCCCTGGCTCTGGAAGCCGACCGAGGGGTCGAGATCGGGGAGCTCGACGTCGTCCTGGTAGTCCTCCTGAAGGACGGCCTCGTCGGTGGCGGGCATCCCCTTGCCGATGGACAGCGAGTAGGTGGACCCCGGCTCCATCTCGCCGGTGATCGACAGCTCGTTGCGCTCGGCGGCCAGGCGCACGGGCACGGCCGGATCGAGCTTCACGTACTTCTCGGCCACCGCGGCCGAGATCGGGGACGAGAACGTCACCTTGATCGTCGACTCATGGGCCCCCGGCTGGGCCTCGACGTTGCGCACCGACAGCTTGGTGCTCGACCCGACCTCGATCTCCTTGACGTACTCCTCGCCGAGGGGAGCGTTCCCCTGGGCCGGGGTGAGCGACGAGGCGATGGTGAGCCTGATCTTCCGCTCCTCCCGCTTCTTCTGGACCGGCGCCGTGCTGTAGCCGATGACCTTTTCCCGGTAGTCCGTCTCCAGCTTGACCTCGATCGGCTTCGGCTCCTCCGGATCGACCAGCTTGACCAGGGGGGCCAGCGTCTCGGGCTCGACGGGGTAGTTGAACCGGATCTCCCCCCGGTACACCACCTTGGCCTTCCCCTCCAGGGCCGGCTCCTCGGCGACCGTCACCTCCTCAACCAGGAACTTGTCCGTCTTGACCGTGAGCTCCGTATCGCCCGAGAACACCTGCCCCTCATGGACGATCCTGGCCGGATCGAGAGTCACCCGATATTCGCTGGCCACCGGCAGCCCGCCGCTAGGCTGAAACCGCAAAGCGTTGGTGGTCTGCCACTTCCAGGAACCGCCCAGGGCCGGATAGATCTTCGCCGGAGCCGGATCGAGCACCTCCCCGACCCGTCCCTGCCCCACCGGCTTGTCAAAGAGAACGTCAAAATACTGCCGCCCCTCCCGGTCCACCACCACATTGAACACCGACACCGTCTCCCCCGACCCCGCCCTGAGCCGCGCCAGGGCCTTGGCCAGAGGAGCCCGGAAGGCGTAGGCGGACATGGAGAGGAACAGCAGGGCGAGGATGCCGATGAGGATGTCCTTCCAGTGGAGACGGCGGAGAGAGGCGATGACCCTGTACGGGAGTTTTTCCCGCGTTGGTAGGGGAGGGGTGGACATGGAGGGTCTCCTGAGCGATAGGGAAGCTGCTATAGATTATCGCAAACGGGGAGGTTGTGGGGGGCTGGGCTCTGGATGCGGCCTTCCTTAAACAGCTAACGGGACTTCCTGCGACGGACTTGGTCTTTCCATGACAGGAGTGTCATGTTCACATACGGAGGGAATGTGAAGCGCTGATGAAGATGCAGAGAAGATCA
>JAICSG010000979.1 GCA_025937035.1 Thermoanaerobaculia bacterium
CAGCGGCAGGGGCGTCTTGAAGAGGAGGCAGATCAGGTAGTAGAGGGGCGTCCCCTGGCGCGACCAGCGGCCGAAGAGATAGTTGGGGAACTCGCCGGACTCGGCGTCGAGCCGCACGCCGTCGAACCCTTCGAGGTAGGGGGCGGGCAGGGGCATCGGGAGCGCCGCGGGGAGGTGGCCGGCGATCCCCTTCATGAAGCGGCTCTGGAAGTCGAACGATCCCAGGGGCTTGCCCGTGCCCTGGAAGAGGTAGCCCGCGTTGAGCACCACCAAGCTCAGGAGGACCATCGCCGCGAGCCCTCCCAGGCGGCGGGCCACCGGCCGCTCTCCCCGGACCAGGGCGATCAGCACCAGCAGGCCGAGGATGGGATAAAGGAGCACGGCCGTGGTCTTGGCGAGCTGGGCCAGCCCCAGGGCGATCCCGGCGCGCAGCATGCGGGGGACGGTCGGCTGGAGCGACCACTGGTAGAAGAGGTAGAGGGCCAGCATGCCGAGGGTGGCGACCCCCACGTCCGCCGTGACGATGTGGGAGTGGCCGATCAGCGTGGGATTGAAGGCGAAGAAGGTGAGCGCCACAAGGCCTGCCGCCGGGCCATAGAGGTCGCGGGCCCAGAGGAAGATGACCACCCCCATCAGCAGCGCGAGGGCGACGATGGGCAGCCGGCCCAGGAGGAAGAGGCGGTCGTAGACCGGCCGGTTCCGCTGCATGAAGTCGGTCCCCAGAATCCAGGGATACCAGACGCTCTCGCGGGCGGGCTTGACCGTGCGGATCGCGGGGTCGAGCGGCAGCAGCGGCAGCGCCGCGAGCTCCTTGATCAAAGGCGGCGTGCGGGCGGCGAGATCGAAATTGCCGGTCTTCAGATAGAACCAGCCGACCGGCAGATGGGTGAACTCGTCGACCGTGGGGGAGTCCCAGACGAGCCCGTGGAGGCAGAGGATCGCGAAGGCTCCGAAGAGGAGGAGAGTGAGGAAGCGGGGGGAGAGGGGCACCCTCACTCCATCTCGAACAGCGGAGCCCCCGTATCCACCGCCTGCCCCGGCTGGACGTGGATGCGGCTGATCTTTCCGTCGTGCTCGGCCCGGATCTCGTTCTCCATCTTCATCGCCTCCAGCACGACGATCCCCTGGCCGGTGGTTACCTCGGCGCCCTCTTCCACCAGGACGGCGACCACGCGGCCGGGCATGTAGGCGTCCACCCGCTGGCGGCGCTTGCCCCCCGTGCCGTGGCTCTGGGCGGCCAGATGGGCGAGGGGATCGAGGACCTCGACCGGGCCGGCCCCCTGGGCGGTGCTCACCCAGTAGACCCCCTCCTTCTGGCGGCGGACGGCGGCCTCATGGTGCGATCCGTCGATCCCCAGGCTGAGCAGCCCCGGGCGGGCCGGCAGGGCATCCACCTGATGGACGCGGTCGCCGACCGTCACCTCGAAGCCGCCGTCGATCCGGCGGACCCGGACCTTCTCCTCGCGGTCCCCCTGGCGGACGATCAGGTCCATGATCCCCCCTTCACGGCGTCGCGGCGGCCGGCGCTCCCCCAGCGCGAGCGGAGCGAGGGGGACGCCGTAGCCGGAGCGGCGGTCTGGCGCTGGGCCTGAGCATAGTGGGCGAGGGCCGCGGCGATCAGCGGCAGGTCGTCCACGCCCTCCGGAGCGGGAGGCTTCAGCACGCCGTCGGCGAGCTTGCGGTCGAGCATGCCGATGTCCATGTTCCCCGAACGGAAGTCCGGATCGGCGAGCAGGGCGCGGAAGAGGGGGACGGTGGTGCGGATCCCCTCCACCCGCAGCTCGGAGAGGGCGCGGTCCAGGCGGTCGAGGGCCCGCTCGCGGTCCGCGGCCCAGACGATCAGCTTGGCCAGCATCGGGTCGTAGTAGATCGAGACCTCGGACCCCTCGTAGACCCCGGCGTCGACGCGCACCCCGGGGCCGTCGGGCCAGCGGAGCATCTCGATCTTGCCCGGCGAGGGGGTGAAGCCGCGCCAGGGATCTTCCGCGTAGAGGCGCACCTCCATGGCGTGCCCGCGCGGCTGGACGCCGTCGAATTCGGGCCCCAGCGGCTCCCCCTCGGCCACCCGCACCTGGGCCTGGAGGAGGTCGATGCCGGTGACCAGCTCGGTGACCGGGTGCTCCACCTGGAGGCGGGTGTTCATCTCCAGGAAGTAGAAGCTGCCGTCG
>JAICSG010001026.1 GCA_025937035.1 Thermoanaerobaculia bacterium
GAGACCAACAAGCTCGCCGACCTCGTGGCCGTCCCGGGAGACCCCCTGAAGGACATCCGGCAGACGGAGAAGGTCTTCTTCGTGATGCAGGGGGGAAAGGTGATCAAGGATCAGGTGGGGCACTGAGCGGAGGGCATGTGACGCCGAAGCGGAAAGCCCCTGCTCTACAGGTTGCCGGCGCGGTCGAGCCGCTTTACCGGGAGATCTGCTCAGTCCTGGAGGCGGCGCGCGCTGGTGCCTACCGCGCCGTCAACGCGGCCATGGTGCGGGCGTATTGGCAGGTCGGGCGGCTGATCGTCGAGCATGAGCAAGGCGGCCGAACGCGCGCTGCGTATGGTTCTATCGAATGTTCAAGATTCGAGACGCGGCGCGTCTCATTTCCGCGGTGTAGCCGATTCGGCTTACGGCGCAGCACTGGTCGACCCTCGATCTCCATTTTTACTGTGGCGCAAGGTGATCGAGGCCAGGGCGGGCACTAATTCTACTTTGTCAGATTGCGAGCGCCGGCCCCCGCCCGGGCATTTATGCCCGGACGGCCCGGCGCTCGCAATCTGACAAAGCAGAGCTAGGCGGAGAGCGAGGAGAGCGGTGAGCCTGCCCGCGGTTTGGCCTGGGTGCCGCCTGCGCTAAAATTCCCCCGGGAGGTCCTCATGCCGCGAGCCATCCTGGGTTCTTTCGTCCTGTCACTCTGCCTGGCCGCCACGCCCTCCTGGGCGGGCCTCAACTACTGGAGCCCGATCGGACCCGACGGCGGGGAGATCATTGCCCTGGCGGCCGATCCGCAGCAGAGCGGCGTGGTCTATGCCGGCACCGCGGGCGGCGTCTTCAAGAGCACGGACGGCGGCGCCACCTGGAGCCGGTCGAGCCGGGGCCTGATGGGGGGCACCGTCCTTTGCCGGGCCGTCGCGCCCTCGAGCCGCTCGACGGTCTACGCCGGCACCTATCGAAGCCTGTTCGTGTCGCGCGACGGCGGCGCGACCTGGGCCGGTACCCCTTGGAACACCGGCAACGTCCTGGTGATCGCGGTCGATCCGCGCGACGCCCGCCGGATCTGGGCCGGCACCTCGAACGGGCTGTATGGGAGCCGCGACGCCGGGGCCCATTGGAGCTATGTCGACGCGGGCCAGATCGCCCGCGTCGTCGACCTGGCGCTCGACCCCGCGCACCCCGACACCCTCTACGTGGCCAGCGCGGGATTGGAGGACTCCGGCGCCGACGGGATCTTCCGGAGCACGGACGGCGGGGCGACCTGGAAGCAGCTCACCCGCGGTCTGGAGGCGGCGTACCCCTGGCAGGACCACGTGCGGCTGGCCGTGGACCCGAAATCTCCCAACGTGGTCTACGCCTCCTTCTATGAATACCCGGCGCCCGGCGGCCCCCGGCCGGACGTCACCTATCGCAGCACGGACAATGGAATCCATTGGACCGCCACCGAAGGGGGATATCCGCTCGCCGTGGACCGCAACGGCGCCGTCTACGCCGGGGCCCGGCGCAGCACCGATCACGGCGCGACCTGGCAGCCCGCCGCCGCGCCGCCGGACTTCGCCACGCGCTACGCCGCGGGCGCCGCCGCCGACGGGACCCTCTGGGCCTCGACCGAACGCTCCGGCGTCTTCCGCAGCCGCGACCGCGCCGCCACCTGGCAGGCTTCGTCGGGCGGCCTCCACGCCACCGCGGTGACCTCGATCGCCATCGATCCCCAGACGCCGCGCGTCCTCTACGCCGGCGCGGGCAAGTCCGGCGTGCGCAAGACCCTGAGCTCCGGCCAGCGCTGGCAGTCCCTGGACGCCGGCCTGCCCTTCGACGCGTTCCTCTTCTCCCCGCATCATCTCCTGGCGCTCGATCCGCGGCAGCCGCGGACCGGGTATCTCGCCAGGCATTACTCGGAGCAGGGCCTGGCGCGCAGCGACGACGGCGGAGCCCACTGGACCCTGTTGCGCGATGCCCCCGGCGGCGGCGCCGACGGCACCTTCGATCTCCAACAGCTCGTGATCGACCCCACGGCGGCCGGCGTCCTGTATTTCGCCGGCTC
>JAICSG010000212.1 GCA_025937035.1 Thermoanaerobaculia bacterium
CGCACGGTGCAGGACGTGCTGCGGCAGTACCTGGAGACCGTCCGCCCCATGCACCTGGAGTTCGTCGAGCCGTCGAAGCGCTGGGCGGACATCATCATCCCCGAGGGGGGCGAGAACAAGGTGGCGCTGGAGATGGTGATCGCGCACGTCCAGCAGCTCCTGGGAGGGAAGTGAGGCCTTGCCCTCCTACACGCTGCGGGTGATCGCGCGCTTCGAGGCGGCGCACCACCTGACCTCCTACAAGGGGGCGCCGGAGCCGGTCCACGGCCACTCCTGGCGGGTGGAGGCGGTGCTGGAGACGGCGGAGCTCGGTGCCGAGGGGATGGCCTGGGACTTCGTCGAGATCCAGGGGGCGCTGCGGGAGCTGGCGGCGCGGCTGGACCACAGGGACGTCAACACCGTGCCGCCGTTCGATCGTCAGAGCCCGACCACCGAGCGGATCGCCGCCTGGTTCTTCGCGGAGCTCAAAGGCAGGCTGCCGGGGGCGCCGCTCGCCGCGGTCACCCTGTGGGAGGGGCCGAATTGCTCGGCGACGTTCCGCCCCTGAGGACCGCCCTTGACAGCCGCTCCGGTCCCCGTTAGCGTGTCCCGGCACTCCTTCTTTCTCTTATGAACATGAAAAAAGCCCTTCCGCTGATCGCGATCGCCGCCCTTCTGCCGGCCTCGTGCGGCAAGCCGGCCCCCGTGGCCCAGGTGGATGTCAACCCCCATCTGGCGCAGCTCCCGTTCTCGCAGGTCCAGACGGTCCACCTCACCTGGACGCCGTCCGCGTCGATCGGGGACGAGAAGCCGACGGTGTTCGTCCACCTGCTCGACTCCAAGCAGAAGGTGGCCCGCACGTTCGATCACCCCTTCCCGCAGCGGTGGCGCGAGGGGGCGCCGGTCGGCTACGACCTCAAGCTCTACCAGTCGGCGATGGCGGAGCCGCTGGCACCCGGCAAGTACCAGGTGACGATGGGCCTCTACGGCAAGGGCGGCAAGCGCTGGCCGCTGAGCGGGCTGGGCGATCCGGTGGGGCGCGACGAGTACAACGCCTTCCAGGTCCAGGTGCCGAACGCGGACTCCCGCCCCCGCTTCGTCTTCTCTCCCACCTGGATGGACGTCGAGCCCGGTGGGGACCGCCAGGTGGTGGCCCGGCGATGGATGGTGGACCGCGGCTCCATCCGCCTGGTCGATCAGAACGCTCCGGGGACGGTCTGGATGGTCGTCCAGATCCCGCCCAAGACCCTGACGGACTACCGGATGGTCCTCGACGAGGGGGCGAGCGCGCCGTCGGTGATGATCAGCGGCAACTGCGGCTGCCCGGAGACCAGCCTCACCGGGCCCGGGCTCCACGAGGTCGAGCTGAATCTGGACGCGCCGGCTCCCGGGGACTTCTGCCACCTGCTGCTGAGCGCCAACTTCGCCCTGGAGCCGCTGAGCCCCGCGGGCAAGCGGCGCTCGGCCTCGCTGGAGAACATCGCCTGGGAGCCGGGCGGAAAGAAGGCGCCGGGGCAGCCGGCCGGGACCGGAGCCGCCACCACGGCGACTCCGACCTCGCCGCAATAACTTTTTCCGTAAAAGCAATGAAGCACGGTCAAGCCGCGATCCTCCGCCCCGAGCAGGACAGCTATCTCGAACGCCTGCTGCCGCCGAGCGATCCGCTCCTGCGGGAGATGGAGGAGCGGGCGAAGCGGGAGGACATTCCGATCTCCGACCCGGAGGTGGGACGGCTCCTCGCCATCCTGGCGCGCTCGGTGGGAGCCCGGCGGATCCTGGAGATCGGCGCCGCCATCGGCTACGGCGCGGTCTGGCTCGCCCGCGGCGCGCCGGAGGCCCGGGTGCAGTCGGTCGACGTCAACCCGGAGCGGCTGGCGGCGGCCCGGGAGTATCTGGAGCGGGCGGGGCTGGCCGGCCGGGTCGAGCTGATCGAGGGGAAGGCCCTGGAGGTGATCCAGCGGCTCGACGGGCCGTTCGATCTCGTCTACGTGGACGCCGTGAAGACCGAGTACCGGCGCTATCTGGACCTGGTGCTGCCCAAGCTGCGGGTGGGCGGGCTGATCGTCTGCGACAACCTCCTCTGGGGGGGCGAGGTGGCCGCGCCCGGCGAAGAGAAGGACCCCGACGCCGATGCCCTGCGCGCCTTCAACGGCTATCTCATGATGCACCCGCAGCTCCAGGCGGTCGTCCTCCCCCTGGGCGACGGCGTGGGGCTCGCCACCAAGATCAAGCCCACCATCTTCGAGATGGGCGGCCCCTTCTAGACCGGCAAGCTATCCCGCACCTCTTCCAGCCGCCGCCGCATCTCGTCGGCGGTGGCGGGGCGGCGGGCCGGCGAGCGGTGGAGCGCCGAGCGGAAGAAGTCGCCCAGGGCCCCTTCATACTCCGGCAGGACCTGCGAGAAGTCCGGCACCAGCCCCGACCGGATGCGGGCCAGCACCTGCTGCTGAGGGCCGGCGAAGACCTTCTTGCCGAGCAGGCATTCGTAGAGCACGATGCCGAGCCCCCAGAGGTCGGAGCCCTGGTTGGCCGGCTCCCCCCGCGCCGCTTCCGGCGAGAGGTAGGAGAGCGTGCCGGCGAAGCGGAAGCGGACGGTCGGAGCGGACTCGTCCTCGTGGGACCAGGGCGACAGCGGGGCGAGCGCGGAGGCGTCGTCCTCCTCGCCGTCGAGGATCTCGTCGTCCTCCGCGTCCAGGCCGTTCCCCACCCGGGCGATGCCGAAGTCCATCAGCTTGGGGACGCGGTCGCGGGTGTAGCCGATATTGCTCGGCTTGACGTCGCGATGGAGGATGCGGGCGGCGTGGAGCTGCGCCAGGGCGTCGGCCATGGCGATGCCGAGGTCCACGGTCTCGCGGGGGCTGAGCTTCTCGCGCAGGAGCCGCTGGGCGAGGGTCCCTCCCTCCAGCAGCTCCATGATCAGCAGCGGCGTCTCCTGCCAGGTCTCCATGGAGTAGACGGGGGCGAGGTGGGGGTGGGAGACCAGGGCCGCCGTGCGCGCCTCGTTGAGCAGCCGCAGGACGTCCGCGGGCGAGACGTGGCGCAGGGTCTTGATCGCCGCCCGCCGGCCGAGCGCCAGGTCGAACGCACAGTAGACCACCCCCATGCCGCCGGTGCCGAGGCGCCGCTCGAAGCGGAGCTTACCCGGCAGCACGTAGGGAACCAGCGAGGGCTCCAGCTTCTTGCTGCAGTTGCCGCAGAAGACGGTGTAGGCCGGGTGGATCGCGCCGCACTTCAGGCACTCCTTGGCGACCTCGGTGGGCAGCGTCAGGAGGGGCTCCCGTGGCGTCGGGTCGTCGGGCTCCACGAGCCCTCGCGAGGGATGCGAGGAGTGGGAGGAGCCCGTGGAGGCGAGGGCCTGCTCTCTTTCCAGCTCCAGCACCCAGGCCGCGTTGCTCGCGATGGCATGGAGGAGCAGGCGGTCCTCCCTGAGGAAGGGGAGGCCGCTCTTCTTTTCGCCGAGCCCCAGGAGGCCCAGCAGCGAGCCGTCGCGCGCCAGGATGGGCACCAGCAGCCGGAAGCCCCCCTCCGCCAGCCACCGGCGGTCCTTCTCCGGGAGCTTGAGGAAGGGTGAGTGGGGGCTCTCCAGATCGACCTCCAGCGGAGCGCTGGCGTTCGACAGGGTGAGCGCGAGGGAGGAGGACGAGTCCAGGCGCCGCGTCCGGTTGCGGGGATCGACCAGGAATCCGGTGTTGGGGTCGAGCCTCAGCAGGGAGGCCCGCTCCAGGTGCAGCGCGAGGTCGATCTCCCGCGACACTAGGTCGGCCAGGCTCGCGGAGTCGCGGATCGAGCGGATGCGCTCGACGAGCAGGCTCAGGATGTGGCGGGCGTCGTACTGCTCGCGGAAGAAGCGGCGGTCGATGGCCTCCAGGAGCGGCTTGCGGTAGTGCAGGGCCGCCGCGCCGGTCAGGATCGCCGCGATCAGGAGCGGCACCCGCGGTCCCGAGAAGAGATGGGCGACCGAGTCCTTGCTGTGCGCGGCGACGTAGAGGGCGAGCGCCACCGTGGGGACGGCCACCAGCGCGGTCACCGCCGAGCGGGCGAGGAGGTACTGGAGGGCCCGGCGGGCGATCAGCCGGACGTCGAGCACCCGCTGGACGAGCACGGCGTAAGGGATGGCGGCCGGCATCGCGAGCGTCGGCGCGAGGAGGACGAGCGAAATCCGGTACCGCAGGTGAGGCTGGGCGTCAACGAAAGGCTTGACGCCGGGGACCACCAGATAGATCACCAGGAAGCCGAAGGCCGGTCCGAACATCAGCGCCAGGAGCTGCTGGAAGACGAGCGCCCGCCGCCTCTCGGGCCCCTGGGCCTGCCGGGCCTTCCAGGGGAGCACGAGGAGCGCCACCGCCGTGAGGAGATCCACCACGTCGTAGAAATACTCCCGCTCTCCCTCGGGGGCGAAGACCGCGAGCGCCTTGGCTTGTGGAACGTTGAGGAGCTGGAGCACGAACGCCAGCAGGTTGACCGCGAAGAGCGCCAGGCCGCCGATGGCGCTGAGGTGGATCATGAGCTGATACGGACGCCGGTCGGGGGGCGGGCTGGGGAACTCGCGGACGAAGACCCAGATGAAGTAGGGGATGAAGGCGGAGACCTCCAGCGCGTCGGCGAGGGCGAGGAGGCCGTAGCCCGCCGGATCCTCCTGCCAGAGGTTGCGCAGCGGCCGGTCGCTCCAGGAGGTCGCGATGGCGAGGAAGAAGCCGCCGAGCGCGAGCGCCCGGCGGTCCTCGCGCCCCCCGAGCAGCAGGAGGGCGCCGGTGGCCCCGAAGACCGTGGCGAACAGGCCGTAGTTGGCGTAGGCGAAGGCCGGGTCACGCCCCGCGAAGCTCGCGTACGTCGCGCAGAACGCCACGAGCCCCAGCGTCAGCTTGACCGCCGCCAAGGGCGGCACGAGCCGCGCCGGCAGAGACAGCTTCAACATGCGCCCACTCCCGCTCGGCGACCGGCTCGGGTCTGGGTGGACAGAGCGGCGTCTGCGACTGGGCCTGCACCTTGGTGGCCGCCGCGTAGACGTACTCGGGTCTGATCACCGTCGATCCTTCCTGATCCGCCAGCAGCGCGGCATGCCGGCCGATGGCGCGCATGCGGTCCAGCACCTGGACGGCGGCGGTCTGCCATCGCTCGTGGACGATTTCCGGAGTGATCGCCTCGTAATACCACCGGTGGAGCTCCATTGCCGCGTCGTGCGAGACCCGGACAGGCCCGGCTCCCTGCCCGAACGCGATCCAGATCTGCGCCATGATCCCTTCCTGCGTGTATGCCATGAGCCACTCTCCTTGGGCAGAAACGCCCGTCGTCGACCGTCCTATCGGAGAGCAAGGGATGGATGATCACGATTAAAGGATCACCCGCGAGTATAGACGATCGTAAAACCAGGATTCCTTGCCTGGTCTCATACGCGAGAATCGACGCGAAAAAAGGTCAAAAGATCGGGTTACGCGGCGAGCCGTGGACGCAGGGCGATGAGCCGTCCTTTAAGCTCGCTGGCGGTGGCGGGCCGGCGCGTGATCGTCTTGTGGAGGGCGGAGCGGAAGAAGTCGCCGAGGAGCTCGTCCTGCTCGGGGCAGGCTTGGGAGAAGTCGGGGACCCGGCCGTTGCGGATGCGGCTCATGAGCTGCTGCATGTCGCCGCCGGCGAAGATCTTGCGGCCGAGCAGGCACTCGTAGAGCACGATGGCCAGGCTCCAGAGATCGAACGAGGTGTCGGCCGGCTGGCCGTTGAGCGCCTCGGGCGAGAGATAGGCGAGGGTGCCGACGAGTTGCTTCGACATCGTCACCGTGGTGGGCAGGCGGTTCCACACCGAGGTGGCGGGCAGCGCGACCGAATCGTCGTCCAGGTTGGCCGCGGGGGGTACCTCGACGTCGCGGCGCAGGTCGAACATCACGCGGGCGATGCCGAAGTCCATCAGCTTGGGGGTGCCGTCGCGGGTATAGCCGATGTTGCTCGGCTTGATGTCGCGGTGGAGGATGTCCGAGGCGTGCAGGTGCTCCAGGGCCTCGGCCATGGCGATGCCCAGCTCCACGGTCTCGGCCGCGTCGAGCTTCCCCTTCTCGATCCGCTGCGAGAGGGTCCCCCCCTCGAGCAGCTCCATCACCAGCATGGGCGTCCCCTGCCAGGTCTCCATGCCGTAGACCGGCGCGAGGTGGCGATGGGAGACGGCCGCCGCCGTGCGCGCCTCCCGCCGCAGCCGCATGGCGTCCTCGGGGGAGACGCGGCGCAGGGTCTTCACCGCCACCGGCCGGCCGAGCGAGAGGTCGGTGCCGCGGTAGACGACGCCCATGCCGCCGGTGCCGATGCGGCGCTCGAACCGGAACTTGCCCGGCAGCAGGTAGGGGACGTGCGAGGGCTCCAGCCGCCGGCTGCACGAGGTGCAGAAGACGGTGTACGAGGCATAGAGCCGGCCGCAGTTGGGGCACTCCTTGGCGAGCTCGGCGCCGGCCCCGGAGTCGGAAGGGGGGAGCGGGACGGGCCCCTCCACCGGCTCCTGCCCGCTCCGCGAGGAGCCGAGCGAGCGGCTGAGCTCCACCTCCAGCAGCCAGGCGATGCCGTTCGCGATGGCGCGCAGGAGCTGGCGGTCCTCCTTGAAGAACGGCAGCTCGCTCTTCTTCTCCCCCAGCCCGATCAGGCCGAGCAGCGAGCCGTCCCGCGCCAGGATCGGCACGATCAGCCGGAAGCCGTTGTCCACCAGCCAGTAGCGGTCCGTCTCCGGCAGCTTGGCGAGGGGGGAGCGGGCATCCTCCAGATCGACCACCAGCGGATCGCTGGCGCTCCCGATCAGGTTGGCGAGCGGCGAGGAGGCGTCCAGCCGCCGGCCGCGGACTTTTGGGTCGGCGAGCACCCCCAAGCGGGGCTCGAACGAGAGGAGCGCCACGCTCTCCGGATGGAGGGCGAGGTCCACCTCGCGGCAGAGCAG
>JAICSG010001222.1 GCA_025937035.1 Thermoanaerobaculia bacterium
CGTTTCCCCTCATGAGCGAGGCGCGCTGGCACCGCTGGGTCGACCACACCGCCGAGGCTCAGCTCCAGGTGGGCGCGGAATCCCTGGCGGGGCTGCTGGCCGAGGCGGGGCGGGCGCTCGGGGCTCTGCTGCTGCGGGGGCGGCCGGCCGAGCCTTCCGGCGAGGCCAGGCAAATCGAGGTTGATTCCGTGGACCGTGAGGCCCTCCTGGTCGACTGGCTGAACGAGATCATCTTCCTGGCCGAGGTGGAGCGGTGGGTGGCGGTCGATTTTGATTTCTCCGAGGCCTCGGAGACCCACCTGAAGGCGAGCGCCCGGGGCGTTGCCGTGGACGATCCGCCGGCCCTGGTCAAGGCGGCGACCTTCCACGGGCTCGCGGTGGAGGAGCGGGAAGGTGGTTTGCAAGCGGAGGTGATTTTCGACGTATGAGCCGCAAGAACCGGAAACAGAAGCCGCAGACCTTGCCCAGACCCCAGGTCTCCAAGGCGCCGCCGCGGAGCTATCCATCCGTCCGGGTGAATCCGAACCTCGTGGAGATCCCGGTCACCGCGCGGGAAGACATGCGGGTCCCCGCCCGGGTCTGGGCCGACGAGGAGCTGTGGAAGCAGATCTCCCGCGACCGCACGCTCAACCAGCTCGTCAACGTCTCGACCCTTCCCGGCATCGCCGGCACGGCCCAGGCCATGCCGGACGCCCACGAGGGGTACGGTTTTCCGGTGGGGGGCGTCGCCGCCTTCCGGGCGAAGGACGGCATCATCTCGCCCGGCGGTGTGGGGTACGACATCAACTGCGGCGTCCGCCTCCTGGCCTCCGAGGTGACGGCGGACGAGCTCGGCCACTCCCGGCTGGAGGCGATCGTCCACGACCTCAGCCGCGCCATCCCCTCCGGCATGGGGCGGGGGAGCCACCTCCAGTTCAAGAACGGGGATTTCGACCGCGTCCTGGCTGAGGGGTGCACCTATCTCGCCGAGCGGGGGCTGGCGACTCCCGAGGATCTCGACAGCATCGAGGCCCACGGCTCGCTCCAGGCGGCCGATCCGCGCGCCGTCTCCGAGCGGGCCAAGCAGCGGGGCGGCGGCCAGCTCGGCTCGATCGGCTCCGGCAACCATTTCGTGGAGGTCCAGCGGGTGGAGACGGTGTTCGACCTCGCCGCGGCCGACGCCCTGGGGCTGCGGACCGGGCAGGTGGTGATCCTCGTCCACACCGGCTCGCGCGGGCTGGGCCATCAGGTCTGCACGGACTACGTGCGGGCCATGGACGCGGTGATGGCCCGCCACGATATCCATCTCCCGGACCGCGAGCTGGCCTGCGCGCCGTTCGAGTCTCCGGAGGGGCAGAAGTACTTCACCGCCATGTGCGCCTCGGCCAACTTCGCCTTCTCGAACCGGCAGGCTATCACCTACGCGGCCCGCGAGGTCTTCCAGCGCGCCCTGGGGGATCACGGCGGCCTGCGCCTGGTCTACGACGTGGCCCACAATATGGCCAAGCTGGAGCGCCACGGCGACGAGGACCTGGTGGTCCACCGCAAGGGGGCCACCCGCGCCTTCGGCCCCTCGCACCCGGA
>JAICSG010001212.1 GCA_025937035.1 Thermoanaerobaculia bacterium
AAAGAGCGGCCGTGCCCCCCAGGGCCGCCGCGAGCGTCAGCCCCAGGGCCAACGCGGGAAATTTCATCTCTGGCTTCATGGCATCTGCCTCCGTTGTCTCGTCCCGGTGAGCACTACGGCATGAAGGTAGGGAAGGTTGCAAGGGCGATGTAAACTGCACCCCGCTTTCGATCCTTGAGGAGACCGCATGCGCCATCCGCTCATCGCCTGTTGCCTCGCCGCCTCCCTCGCGGCTCTCGCTCCCCGGCCGGCCGCCGCCGAGCAGCCGCCGGCCCGCATCTCCATCGAGGCCGCCCTCGCGACCGACGCCTCCGGACGCCGGCCCACCCAGCCGGCCTGGTCGCCGGACGGCAAGCGGCTGACCTACGTCTGGGACGAGAAGGGGGACGGCAAGGACGAGGCCCTCTGGTCGCTCGAGCCGGCCACCGGCAAGGGCGAGGTCCTGGCCCGGCTCGCCGATCTCGGAGAGGGGGGCAAGAGCTTCGCGATCGACTCCTATCTCTGGTCTCCCAGGGGAGATTCCCTCCTCCTGGTTTCCAAGGGGGATCTCTACCTCTTTCCTCTCGACACCCGGAAACCCCGGCGATTGACCAAAACCGAGGCGGACGAGGAGAGCCCCAGCTTCTCGCCGGACGGCCGCCGGATCGCCTTCGTGCGTGCCTTCGACCTTTACGTGATGGACCCCGCCACGGGCAAGGAGACCCGGCTGACCCACGACGGCCGGGAGAACCTCACCCTCAACGCCGTCACCGACTGGGTCTACGGCGAGGAGATCTGGGACCGCAACCCCGAGGCCTACTGGTGGAGCCCGGACGGCTCGCGCATCGCCTACTACCACTTCGACGAGCGGGCGGTGGGGATGTACCCCCTGGTCGACAGCTCCCCGCTCTACCCGAAGGTCAACTGGCAGCGCTACCCCAAGGCCGGCGAGACCAACCCGCGGGTGAAGATCGGCGTCGTCCGCGTCACCGGGGGGAAGACCACCTGGATCGGCACCGGCGACCCCGAGTCCTATCTGGCGCGCCTGGCCTGGACCCCCAAGGGGGACGCGGTGGCCATCCAGCGGCTGAACCGGGCGCAGACGAAGCTCGACCTCCTGCGCTGCCAGCCCACCACGGGCGCCTGCTCGACCCTGCTCACCGAGACCTGGAAGACCTGGATCAACCTCGGCTACGACTTCCGCTTCCTGCCGGACGGCCGCTTCCTCTGGGGGTCCGAGCGGAGCAACTGGCGCCGCCTCTACCTCTATGGCGCCGACGGCAAGCTGATCCGCCCCCTGACCCCCGAGGGGTGGGTGATCGGCGCCCTGGACGCGGTGGCGGACGATGGCGCCTGGGCCCTGGTCACCGCCTATCCCACCTCGGATCTGCTGGGCCCCATCGACCGCAAGATCGCCCGAGTCCGCCTGGATACAGACGGTTGGGACGTGCTCACCCCCGAGCCCGGCCAGCACCAGGCCGTGGCCTCCCCGAAGACCGGCGACTGGGTCCACACCTGGAGCGACGCCGACACGCCGCCGCGGGCCGAGCTGCGGCGGGCGGGCGGCGGGACCCTCTCGCTCCCCTCGGCGCCGCCGAAGATCGACTACGCCGCGCTGC
>JAICSG010001100.1 GCA_025937035.1 Thermoanaerobaculia bacterium
CTCCAAGCCCACCAGCGGTGCCAGGGCCTCGGCCGCCAGGCGGACGTTCTTGCGTTGATTCTCGGCGGTCATCTCCTCGCCCCGCCGCAGCAGGGCGTTGCCGCCCAGGGCTACCAGGATTCGCATTCGCGGGAGTCTAACTCACCGCCCGCTCCACCGCCGTCGCGTCCCCCGCCTCCATGGCGATCTCCGCCTCCAGGCTCTCCTTGTCGCGGAAGATCGTCGCCACCGCGGCGATGCGGTCGCCGGTGCGGTAGGTGACCACCGCGTTCTTCTCCGGGATCGACCCCGAGACCTCGATGGTGTCCCACTTCGTGGCGTGCCCCACGTAGGAGATGGCGACGTCGTAGTGCTGGCTCCAGAAGAAGGGCGCGTCGTCGTAGGGCTCCTTCCGGCCCAGGATGTTGAGCGCCGCCGTCTGACCCTGGCGCTCGGCCACCACCCAGTGCTCGACGCGGATGCGCTCCTCCGACCAGGGGTCGGGCCAGCGGGCGATGTCCCCCGCCGCGAAGATCCCCGGCGCGCTCGTCTCCAGGAATTCGTTCACCAGCACGCCGTTGTCGACGTCGAGCCCGGCCCCCTGTGCCAGCTCCAGCCGGGGCTTGACCCCGACCCCCATCACCACCAGATCGGCCGGCAGCGACGAGCCGTCGTCCAGCCGGACCTCCCGCTCCTCGATCGACGCCGGCTTGCGGCCGAGCCGGAAGGTGACCCCGTGCTCCTCGTGCAGCGAGCGGATGTAATCGCCCAGCTCCGGCCCCAGGATCTTCCCCAGCGGCCGGTCCTCGGGCGCCACCACCGTCACCTCGACCTCGCGGGCCCGCAGCGACGCGGCCACCTCCAGGCCGATGAAGCTGGCGCCGATCACCACCGCCTTCCTGGCGGATTTCGCCGCCTCGATGATCGACCGGCTGTCCGCCAGCGAGCGCAGGACGTGGACGTGGGGCCGGTCCGTGCCGGGGATGGGCAGATGGATCGGCTCGGCGCCGGTGGCGAGCAGCAGCGCCCCCCAGGAGAGCGAGCGGCCGTCCGAGAGGGTGAGCGTCCTGGCCTTGGGATCGATCGCCGTGGCCCGCGCCCCCTTCACCAGCTCGATCCTCTTCTCCTCGTAGAAGTCCGGCGGATGGAGCGGAATCCACTCCTCGGGGGCGTTGCCGGCGAGGTAGTCCTTCGAGAGGTTGGGCCGGTCGTAGGGGATCTCCCCCTCGGGATCGAGCATCAGGATCTTCCCGCCGTACCCCTCGCGGCGGAGCGCCTCGGCGGCGGCATTCCCGGCGGCCCCCGATCCCACGATGATGACTGGATCAGGACCGGCCGCCTGGCGCTGTGGGATCGCGTCGATCTTTTCGCGGATGGTGATCCGGTCCCCCGCGCGCTCCACCCGGTAGCAGGAGACCGGGTTGAGGGCCGGCGCCCGCAGCGCCTCGCCGGTGCGCAGGCTGAAACAGGCGTGATGCCAGGGGCAGCGCACCGTGTCCCCCACCACGATCCCCTCCGCCAGCGGGCCGCCGTAGTGGGTGCAGGTGGCGCCGATGGCGAAGATCTCCTCCCCCCGCCGCACCACCAGCACCGCCTCGCCGCCGCTGTGCCCGAGGAGCTGGCCGCCGTCCGGCAGCTCCGCGAGAGATACTCCCTGCGACAGATCGGGTCCCGAAAGCTGTTGCTCTCCGCTCATGCCAGTCCCTCCTTGAAGCGGTTCTATCCCAAGGACATAAAGGACCGCAAGGACGGCCTTGCCACTGTAGAGACGCCCCGTGGGGCGTCTCCGGAGTCGGCAGCGCCGTTTCCATGTGCCATGGCGTGTCCGCGGGGCGTTCGGGGTTGCGTAGCGGATGTCACCGCCTCAGAGACGCCCC
>JAICSG010000923.1 GCA_025937035.1 Thermoanaerobaculia bacterium
CGCAGCAGGAACGAGCCGGTCTCTACGTCCCCGGGCGGCACCTCGTGCGAGATGTCCACCAGGGCTGTCCCGGGCGCCAGGCGAAGGATGGTGCCCCTGACGGCGGCGACGTAGTAGTCGGTAGTGCCGAAGTCGGTAAGAAGAGTGAGAAGCATTATTCCTATACAATCCCGCCCCGTGTCCGCCCGCCGCCTCCTCCTGTTCACCAAGCCGGCCCGGGAAGGTCGGGTGAAGACCCGGCTGATCGGCGATCTTACCCCCGCCCAGGCCGCGGCGCTCCACGCGGCGTTCCTGGACGACCTGCTCGACCGGCTGCGCGAGGGCGACTTCGAGCTGCGGCTCGCCTGGGCGCTCGATTCGGAGGAGGCGGTCCCGTCCGGCCCCCTGCCCGGCGTCCGCCAGGAAGGGGACGATCTGGGGACGCGGCTGTATCGGACGCTCAGCGACGCGGCGGCGGAGGCCAGGGCGGTCATGGCCCTGGGGAGCGATCATCCGACCCTGCCGCTGGAGATCGTCCACCGCGCCTTCGAGACGGTCGAGCGGGGCGCCGACGTGGTGCTGGGGCCGGCGGAGGACGGCGGTTATTATCTGATCGCCCTGGACCGTGAGGCCGTAGTGCCGCGTCTGTTCGAGAGGATCGCCTGGAGCACGGATCAGGTGCTCGCCGCGACCCTCGACCGCTGCCGGGAGCTGGGGCTCGCCGTCGAGCTCCTCCCCGAGGCGTCCGACGTGGACACCCCCGAAGATCTCCGCCGTCTCGCCGCCCGCATGGCGGAAGAGGGCGATCTCGGCTGCCCCCGCACCCACGCTCTCCTCGCCTCCCTGGGCCTTCTCCAATCCAAAATCCAAAACCCAAAACCCAAAATCGAAGGGACTGCCGCATGAGGATTCTCACCGCCGAAGCCATGCGCGAGGTCGACCGGGCCGCCATCGAGGAGCTGGGCATCCCCAGCCTGGTGCTGATGGAGAACGCCGCCATCGGGGTCGTGGAGGCGATCGGGGAGTCGTTCGGCGAGGCGGAGTCGGCGGCGATCTTCTGCGGTCCGGGCAACAACGGTGGGGACGGCCTGGCGGTGGCCCGCCATCTCTCCGTGCGCGGCTGGGAGGTGCGGATCTTCCTGGTCACGGGCGGGCGCCAGCTCTCGGGGGATGCCGCCACCCAGCTCGCGATCTGCCGCAAGGCCGAGCTGGCGGTGATGGAGGTCGCCTCGCCCTCCGATCTCGCGGGCGCCGCCGAGGCCGCGGCCGAGTGCGACCTGGTGGTGGACGCCCTCTTCGGCACCGGGCTCACCCGGCCGCTCGAAGGGCTGTTCGCCGACGCGGTGGAGGCGATCAACGACCTGCCGCTCCCCTGCGTGGCGGTCGACCTGCCGAGCGGCCTCTCGGGGAGCCAGGCGCAGCCGATCGGCCCTCACGTCGAGGCCGACCTCACGGTCACCTTCGCGGCGCCCAAGGTAGCGCACATCTTCCCTCCCGCCTCGGATTCGGTGGGGGAGATGGCGGTGACCGATCTCGGCATCCCGCCGCGGCTGGTGGAGGACGTGGAGGAGGAGGCCGGGGATCTCCACCTGCTGGTGGGCGAGGAGCTGGCCGAGCTGATCCCGGAGCGCGATCCCGACTCCCACAAGGGGGACTACGGGCACGCGCTGATCGTGGCCGGCTCGCCCGGCAAGGCCGGCGCCTGCATCCTGGCCGCCCGGGCCGCCGTGCGCGCCGGCGCCGGGCTGGTGACGGCGGCGGTGCCGGAGCCGATCCTGCAGACGGTCGACCTGGGCTCGATCGAGTCGATGACCCTCGCCCTGCCGGTGGGCGCCTCCGGCCATCTCGCCGAGCGGGCCGCCGAGGCCGTGCTGGAGGCGGCGGAGGGGAAGGCCGCCCTGGCGCTGGGCCCCGGCCTGGGACAGGAGCCCTCGACGGTGGCGGCCATCCGCCAGATCGCCCTCGAATGCCCGCTGCCCCTGGTGCTGGACGCGGATGGGATCAACGCCTTCGCGGGCAAGGCGGGCGACCTCGCCGGCCGGCGGGCGGAGACGATCCTGACCCCGCACCCCGGCGAGCTCGGCCGGCTGCTGGGGATCTCGACCGCCCAGATCCAGGAGGACCGCATCGCGGCGGCCCGCGGCGCGGCCGAGGAGACGGGCGCCATCGTGATCCTTAAGGGGCACATGACCCTGGTGGCCTCGGGCACGGCGGTGTTCGTCAATCCCACGGGGAACCCCGGGATGGCGACCGGCGGCACCGGCGACGTGCTCACCGGCCTGATCGCCGGCCTGCTGGCGCAGGGGCTCGACGCGCTCGACGCGGCCGTACTCGGCGTCTATCTGCACGGCCTGGC
>JAICSG010001067.1 GCA_025937035.1 Thermoanaerobaculia bacterium
GCCGCCCGGCAGGGGCGCCAGCCGGTAGTGCAGAGGCCCGCCGAATTCCACGATGTCGCGCGGCCGGGGCCGCCCCCAGTGATCCTTGAAAACCGTGTTGACGAGGAGCCCGGGTCCGATCACCACGCTCAGCAACAGAAAGATCCCATGACGGCGCCAGTCGCCAGACCCCCGGGCGGTCCCCAGGGCCAGCATGCCGAGCCCCGAGAGCACCAGGGCCGCCGTGATCCACGGCGCCAGGCGGTAGAGCACGGACCACGGGAGCTCCCTGGCGAGCGGCCAGTGATCCAGCGCGTCGGGACGATAGAAGACGCGGGCCGCGGCGATGTCGAGGCGCGTCACGGCGAAGAGGACCGTGACGGCGACCGCCAGGGCGATCAGAAAGAGGAGCCCGGGCAGGCCGCCGCGGCGTGGCGCCAGCCTCACGCCGCGGGGGACGTCGACAGCCACCACCCGTTTCCCGGGCACCAGCAGGTCTCGTCCGGGGACGTGCCGCGGCGGAGGGACTGCACGTTCTTGAGATCGTCTCGTTTGAACGCCTCGGTCAGCTTCTGGGCGGTCTCGTCGTCGCGGGCGCCCACGCAGGGGATGAACAGGACGCGGCCCATGAAGCGCGCCGAAAAGAGGTCCTCCGCCGTCCGCGTCACCAGGAGCAGGCTGCCGGCCCCCTGCGCCGGGGTGAGCGGGAAGAGCAGCCTGCCGCCGGGCCGCAGGGCATCGAGCCAGACGTCCAGCGGCCCCGTGGCCCCCGCGCTGACGTAGAGGACGTCACACCCGGGCAGCGGCCCCTCGGAGCCCGAGCGGGAATGGATCGTCACGTTGGGCAGATCCGCCAGATTGCCCGCCGCCCGCTGCGCGAGCCGCTCCTCGATCTCGTAGCCGTGGACCGCTCCGGAGGGCCCGGCGAGCCGCGCCAGCACGGCCGTGTAGTAGCCGGTGCCGGCGCCGACGTGGACCACGGTCTCCCCTTCTTTCACGTTGAGGGTCATGAGGCAGAGCGCGTGCAGCGTGGGCTGGCCGTTGTTGATCTGCCCCTCCGCCTCCACGGCGACCGTGATGTCCTGATAGAGAAAGGCGGGATCGTCGGACGGAGTTTCGATATATCCGGCGGCGGTGAAGACCCGCCAGGGGCCGGGCCCCACGAAGCGCTCCCGGGGTGTGGCCGCGAAGGCCTCCGCGAGCCGGCCGCCGCCGCCCGGGATTCCCACGGAGGCGGTGATCAGCCTGGCGAAAAACGTTCGATGCGCTTCCAGGTGCTCCATCGAGTCACTCACCTCGTTCATGTTGTCTTTCCCAGGCCGTGCGCCCATAATCACCCTATCACGCACAGACCCTGCGATGAGACTCCGCTATTTCGGATCTCTACGCGGAGCGAGGGCTCCATGCCTCAGAAGCCTCCTGTACTCCCCACCTTGCCTGCCGCAAGGGTTCCTGCGTCCCATGTTCAGGCTGCTCTGGCGCGGGCCGCCCAGGCAAAGCTGCCGGATTCCCGGCCGCCGGGTGGAAGGCTTCAGCCGCCCTCCTTACAGCATCCCCTGTCAACCCAGTCAGCACCTCCCGAGCCTGCGCGGCAGCTCTCGGCTCAGGCGAAGCTGCCGGATCCGCAAACGCGCCCACCGGCGCTGCACGTTCAAAGGGCCGTAGCCGCGGTCCAGAGGCGGATTCCTGAATTGCCGGCGGGTCTCAGGCAGCCTGCGCCTCATGTCCAGGCGGCGACCGGCGGTGGGAGCCAGACCCGGCTGGCGCCTGCCGTCCAGGCTCAACGCCTCCCCCCTCCACCTTTGACAGGCTACCGGCAGGTCGCGGCCCCCTCGATCCGCCCTGTACAGGCAAAGCTGCAACAGGGCTTCGCACCGGCTGGCCAGAGCAGAGTGCTGCAACGGATCAAGGCCTACCGGGTGGGCACCGCCAAATCCGTTTACAAGATTCAGGTCGAC
>JAICSG010000207.1 GCA_025937035.1 Thermoanaerobaculia bacterium
GAACGCCGCGAGGATGTCGGTCGATTCAGGGCCGACATGCCGCTGAAAGAAGGTTAGGAGGGTTCGGCTAAGAGCTTCCCCTTTGATGACATCCTGCCACTCGCCTTGCAACCAGAGCATGCCGATCGTGGCGGCAAGACCCGGTTTGTTCGCCGCCTGATCAACCAAATAGCGCATTGTGTCGGGGCTTTCCTGCACCCCAAGTCGACGATAGACTTCCACGATCTCATCTCGTGTGAGAAGTTCCAATCTATGGACCTGGCTCCCACTAACCCCTAAAGCATCGACGACTTTATCTTTTTCCCACTCCCAGGTCGTGGCGACGATCGAGAAGCTCAGCTTCATTTCTTGCCGAAGATGGCGAAGCTTGACCAGAAATTCAGGTTGGACATGAGCATCATCGAAGATGACGACCTCGGGTTTTTGATTCCGCAAGTCTTTCGCAACCTGGCCTTTAGGATCCAGGACGAAAACTCCCCATCCCTGCCGTGTCAGGTGATACAGAAGAAAGGTCTTTCCAGATCCCGGCGCTCCCGAGAGGACTCTGTCTCCCGAGGTGGCTTTGAGCCACTCGATGTCGCCGTCACGGCCGACCGGCTCGATGCCAAGGAGCGGACGCCGAGAGGCAGGCACTGCCGAGAGCGTGCTCGGCTCACCCGTCAAGCCCAGCAGTCTCTCACGCCAGTAACCATTCTCACGGAGGCGGTCCGCAACGCCGCTTTGCTCAATAAGTCCAACCAGTGTGAAGCCCTTTTCCTGCGCAACGTCCTTGAGCTTGTGTTGAAACTCAGGGGTTAGAGCCCGCGAGGTGGCAAGAACCACCTTTCGACGCGGGCGCTTCCGCTTGAGCAGAGAGTCCAAGCTCCGCGTCAAGTTCCTCTTGACGTCCTTCGCTGTCGTGACGATCAGAGGGTAGGGTTCTCCTTCCCCGTCGGCAATGGCACCATCCATCCCCGAGTCCTTGCCTCCGCGCACCGGCACGAGACTGGGGAATGTATCCCTCAGCAGATCCGTAATACAGTCCTGGAAGAGATAGCGGTCTAAGGGACCATTCAGGCCAGCCAGAATCTCTTCGTAAAACGGGTCCCACGACATCGTTAGAAATCCGGCTCGTCCAGTTGATCCAGAAGTCCCCCCAACTCAGCCTGGAGACTCCGGGTCGAATCCTCCAGAAAGCCGCGTCTCTCGATCAGGACCAGGCTCTCCCGCGCGAGATTGAGCTCCGCATACCCGATACTGCGAAGGAGCACCCGGACATCCTCCAGGTCCTGAGGTCGCGCCGCCAAAACCTTCAGCGCCACGAGGTGGCCGGTCCGCGCCACGGGAATAAAGAACCTGGGCAACACCTCCCGAACCTCGGCGGCAGCGACGACCTCGGGCTCGATGCCGGAACAGCCGGTCAGCACGTCGACGATGGCCGTGGTGTCGTCGTCAGTATCCAAAGCGGGAGAAACAAGGCGCACGCCGAAGAGTCTCCCATCCTTCCGGAACAGCATCGGTTTGGTCGGATGGTCCTGGTAGCCTCGCGTCCTCAGGCCAAGCACAGCATCGTCGATCTGGCGATCCCCCGTGACAGCCAGGACGATGTCCAGGTCCCGGGTGGAGCGGGCTTCAACTTGAAGCATGACAGCGAAGCCGCCGACCAGTGCCCACCTCAAGCCTAAGACCCTGAGGTCGGTATCCAGCCGGATGAGAGCTTTTTGGAGTCGGGTCACGGGCGGACAGGCTCAGGCATATAGGGGCGCTTCTCCAGCCAAGCTTTGAAGCGCTGTCTGATCTCCTCCTCGCTGGCTTGGGGGTTCCAGCGCCGGAGGTTCTGCCGCATGATCTGCTCGGCCGTCTCGCACAGATCGAAGGCATCCAGGGCTCGGGCGAGGAACTTGGGATCGCGGATCGGCTCCATATTCCTCATTCTACTATGGTCCCCCCTCCCCCACTGCGCTAGACTCCCCCGCCGTGAGCCGCACTGTCCATCTGGCCCTCGCGGCGGTCACGGCGTTCTTCCTGCTGTTTCCGCTGACCCTCGGCAAGCCGGGGCTGCCTCCCCACCTCAAGGCGGACGAGGCGGCCTATTATCTCGCCGCGCAGAGCCTCGCCTTCGACCACAACCTGCGGGTGGAGCCCCGGGACGTCGACCGCGCCTTCGAGGAGTTCCCCTTCGGGCCGGTCAACAACATGATCGTGATGTCCGACGACGGGTGGCACACGGTCCATTACGCCAAGCCCTACATCTACTCGCTGTGCGCGGCCCCCTTCGCCCGGCTGGCCGGCGCCAACGGCATGCTGTTCTTCAACATGGCGCTGATGATGGCGATGATGTGGATGGGGTACCTCTACCTCCGCCGATACAACCCGCCGGGCCTCGCGGCCCTGTTCTCGGCCTCGTTCTTCCTGCTGAGCGTCGGATTCTCGTACGTCTTCTGGATCCAGCCCGAGGTCTTCAACATGTTCTCGGTCGCGGCCTGCCTGTTCTTCGGCCTGCCGCGGATCGACGAGACCGGCCTCCCCGACCGCCGCCGCGAATGGCTCTTCGCCCTCCTCTCGGGCGGGGTCCTGGCGCTCGCCGTCTACGACAAGCCGATGTTCGCCGCCGTGGGGCTCGCTCCCCTCTGGGCCTACCTCCGGGACCGCCGCTGGCGGACGCTCGGCGTCTGGATGGCGGGGGCGGTGCTCTGCATGGCGGTGATCGCCGGGGTCTCCTGGCGGCTGACCGGCCATCTTTCGCCCTATCTCGGGGCCGGCGGCCGGCAGGGAGTGACCCTCTGCGAGCCGGGCAAGGTGCCGATCACCCCGGAGGTGGTCCAGGCCCGGACGGCTGGCGGAGGGGGCGGCGGAGGCGGGAAGCACGTCTCGGCGGTGCCCAACTCGACTACCGGCAATCACTGGACGTGGCTCTTCCGGGCTCCGGACGTGACCCTCTACGAGGAGGCCGAGAACATCGGCTACTTCCTGATCGGGCGGCATACGGGGATGCTGGTCTATACGCCGTTCGCCGCGCTGGCGGTGATTTTCTTTCTTCTTCACGGCCAGCGGCGCTCGGGGGAGCGCTGGGTGCTGCTGGCGGCGGTCACCGCCGTGGCGCTCTACTTCCTGACCTTCATCGCCTGGAACTGGCAGGGCGGCGGCGGCTTCGTGGGCAACCGCTACTTCATCACGGCCATTCCGGCGTTCCTCTTTCTGGTCACCGAGATCCGGCCGCCGCGGCTGCTCCTGGCGGGGCATGTGATCGCCGGCCTGTTCCTGGCCCCCCTGCTCTTCACCCCGTTCGGCGCGGTGGTCCCCGAGCCGACGCTCCAGGCGCACGTGCGGAATCTGCCCTTCCGCGTCCTTCCGCTGGAGCTCTCGTTGCGCAACGTTCCCGGCTACGAGCGGATTCAGGTCGGGGATCTGCGCGTGGTGGGGCGAAAGGACGTCTTCGTGCCGCAGGGGGAGCAGATGTGGGTGGCCGGCGGAGCCCAGGTGGAGCTCTACTTCATCGGTACGCGTCCGATCCCCAAGGCCGTGTTCCAGGTGACCAACCTCGCGCCGGGGAACCACGTCGAGATCCGCATGGGCAAGGCCCGCGAGGTGATGGATTTCGGAGGCGAGGAGACCCGGCGGGTCCGGATCGATCCCGGCGAGCCCTTCCGGGTGCGGCGGCAGAAGTGGGCCACCTTCTGGGTCTACAAGATGGTCGTGACCTCGAAGACGGGCGCCGTCCAGCACTGGGTGCGGCAGTATCCGCCCAACAACTGCCCCACCTTCGCCCAGGACGACCGGACCCAGGAGAATTTCTTCACCGGAGCCTCCCTCGCCTATCTCGGCGCCGGCGAGCTCCTGGACGCCGACATCTACGAGCTCCAGTGGGGGAACACCGTGGCGCCGACACAGGCGCGGGCCGGCGAGCCGTTCACGGTGATCACGCGCCTGTTCAACCGCAGCCGCTATCCCTGGACGGCCGAGGGGGTGGCGCGCGTGAATCTCGCCTACCACTGGCTGGACGAGAGCGGCAGGCAGATCGTCGAGGACGGCCTGCGCACCCCCATGCCCTGGCCGGTGCCGCCGGGCGGCCGGGTGAGCGTGCAGCAGAAGGTGCTCGCGCCGCCGGCGCCGGGGCGGTACGTCCTGGAGCTCGATCCGGTGTTCGAGACGGTCGCCTGGTTCTCGAAGAAGAACGGCGGCAGGACGTGGCGAGTTCCGGTCGAGGTGCTCCCGAAGGAGGCCGCCGATGCTCACTAACCTCCGCGAGGACACCCGCCGGCTGAAGATGATCAAGAGCAAGGCGTTCCCCTGGTACGTGATCGAATCGCTGCTCTTCGAGACCGGCTACCAGGCGGTGGTGCTCTACCGGATCGCCCACTGGTTCAAGAGCCGGAGGGTCCCGGTGCTCGGCCCCCTCTTCGCCCGCCTCGGCCAGTTTCTGACCGGCGTGGACATCTCCCCCGGCGCGGTGATCGGCCCGGGCCTGCTCATCAGCCACGGCACGGGGCTGGTGGTGGGCGGTTACGCGCGGATCGGCCGGGACGCCATCCTCCTCCACGGCGTCACCATCGGCTCGCCCAACCCCGGCCGGATCGAGAAGATGCCGGTGATCGGAAACAATGTGTTCATCGGCGCCGGGGCCAAGATCATCGGGGAGGTCACGATCGGGGACGACGTCTTCATCGGCGTCAACGCCATCGTGACCCGGGACATCCCCAGCGGCAGCCGGGTGCTGTGCACGTCGGGGATCGAGATCACTCCCCGGCCGGATGTCCAGACAACCTCATAGCGCCCCCCGCATCGGCCGGACATGGATGTCCGTCACCTCCGCCGTGCGCGGCAGGGCGAGGGCATGCAGCACCATCGCGGCCACGTCGCCGGGTTGGAGGAAGCGCTCGGGGTCGTAGGGCCTCCCCTCGAAGCGGTGCACCTCCTCCTGCATGGCGGTGGCGGTGCGGCCGGGGAAGATCGTCAGCACCCGCACCCCCTGCTTGTTGACCTCTTCCCGCAGGCCGTCCGCCACGGCGCGCAGGGCGTGTTTGGAGGCCGCGTAGCCGACCCAGCCCGCGCCGGCCGGACTGGCGCCGGCGCCGGAGTTGACGAAGACGACCTGCCCCTGGCGGGAGAGGAGCGACGGCAGCAGCAACTGCGTCAGGAGATAGGGGACGTGGACGTTGACCCTGTATTGGCGGTCGAGGTCTTCCACGGGGGTAGCCGCCAGGGAGCCGCCCACGAAGAGACCGACGCTGTGGATCAGGATGTCGACCCCGGAGAAGACCGCGAGGGTCCGGTCGGCCAGGGCACGGACCTGATCGTCCTCCGCCAGATCGGCCGCGAAGGTCTCGACGACAGGCGAGAGATCGCGGGCCCGTTCCGTCACGAGATCGAGCTTTTCGGCGCTGCGGCCGTTCAGCATCAGCCGCGAGCCCTCGCGGGCCAGTTGGATGGCGATCGCCTCGCCGATCCCGCCGCTGGCGCCCGTGATCACCACCACCTTGCCCCGGAAACCTCTCATGGTGCCTCCTCCAGCAGGCCCACCTCCAACAAGGCGTCGGCCGCCTCCCGGATCACAGCGAAGCTCATGCCGGACCGCTCGGTCACATCGAGCAGGCTGTGCTCCCCGTCCGAGAGATTCAGCACCCAGAGGAGGGCCAGCTCGCGCGCGCGGCCGGATTCATCGCCGCCGAGGGTCCGGTAGAGCCCCCGGCGGCCGAGCTGGGGCTCGCAGTTGGGGTTGAGATTGCGATAGCGGCGGTTCCCTTCGAGCACGCCCATCACCGCCAGATAGGTGCGGAGCGAGCCCTCCAGCGCTTCGGGCTTGACGAAATCCAGGTTGTCCGCCGAGGTGTGGTACTCGGGATAGCGTCCGTAGGGCGTCCGGGTCAGCGAGCCCACCGCGAGGTTGAAGCCCGGCGAGCAGTACTGCCGCTCGTCGTAGCCGAAGGGGACGAACTCCTCGACGCCGAACGGCTCGCCCGAGGCCTTGAGGACCGCGAGGACGGCGCGATCGATCTCCGCATTGCCACGACGGCTCTTCTTGTAATGAAACCTTCCCGGATCTCCGAGATTGGCGGCCACCAGACCGTGATCGATCTTCACCTCGTTCAGCGCCAGCCAGGTGATCGAGCCGATCGTTCCCGGGATGAAAAGGAATCGATAGGAGTAGCGCCGCCGCGGACGCGCCTGAAGCTCGCGGGCGAGCTCCGTCATCACCGCGATCCCGGAAAGGTTATCATTGCAGAGCGACGGATGGCAGACGTGGGTCGAGAGGAGGACCTCCCGCTCGGAATCCCCCGGCAGCAGGCATTCGCCGTAGGTGAGCGAGCCGTCGGCGAGGGTCGAATCGATCAGGACCTCGTACTCCCCTTCCGGCAGGGATTCCAGGGTGCGGTGCCGGAGGCAGAACCCCCAGGCCTCCTTGTAATAGGAGGTGCGATAGGGGATCAGATCGGGCTTGTCCGGCAGGGTGAAGAGATGTTTCTTCAGCTCCGCGAGAGGCAGCTTCTCGTGGACGGGCACGCTGTAGTTGAGGACGTGGAGATTGCAATCCTGGAAATCGACGATCTTTTCACCGGAGGGGTCCTTGATCCAGGCGCCGCGGATATTCCACTCCTTCGGCACGGTCCAATCGAAGACTTGCGTGCCAGTGGGAACCTCGCGGATCTCCAGGGGAATGCGCTCCTGGATCATCCTGAGCGTGCGGCGGACGCCGTCTCCCGTGATGCTGCGGCAGATCGGGTAGGCGGCCGTGATGAGGTCGATCACCGCCCGTCCTCCTCGAATAGGGGGAGAGTACGATCTTTCTCCGAGAGCACCGTCACAGTCTCCGGCCAGGGGATCGCGAAGGTGGGATCGTCCCAGCGGTATCCCCGGGCGGACTCGGGCGCGTAAAACTCGGAAATCTGATAGAAGACCTCGGTCCCATCCTCCAGCGTCTGGAATCCGTGCGCCATCCCTTTCGGGATGTACAGCTCATTCCGGCTCTCCGCCGAGAGAA
>JAICSG010000114.1 GCA_025937035.1 Thermoanaerobaculia bacterium
AACGCCATCGGCCAGTGCCTGCTCACCCGCCTGATGGAGAAGGAGCGGGTGGTGGCCGAGACCGGCGCCGGCCAGCACGGGGTGGCGACCGCCACCGCCGCCGCCGCCCTCGGCCTCTCCTGCGTGGTCTACATGGGGAGCGAGGACATGCGGCGCCAGCGGTTGAACGTCGATCGCATGCGCCTGCTGGGCGCCGAGGTGGTGCCGGTCGACTCCGGCAGCCGCACCCTCAAGGACGCCATCAACGAGGCCATGCGCGACTGGGTGACCAACGTGCGAACCACCCACTACGTGCTCGGCTCGGTGCTCGGCCCCGACCCCTTCCCCCGCATGGTGCGCGACTTCCACCGCGTGATCGGCGACGAGGCCCGCCTCCAGCTCAAGAGGCAGACGGGGAGCGACGCGCCGGACGTCGCCATCGCCTGCGTGGGGGGCGGCAGCAACTCGATCGGCCTCTTCACCGCCTTCCTGGAGGATCGCCGGGTGCGCCTGATCGGCGTCGAGGCCGGCGGCCGGGGCATCCAGTGGGGGGAGCACGCGGCGCGTTTCGCGGGCGGGGGCTTAGGGGTGCTGCACGGCACGCGCACCTTCGTGCTCCAGGACGAGGAGGGGCAGATCGCCCCCACCCACTCGGTCTCGGCCGGGCTCGACTACCCGGCGATCGGCCCCGAGCACGTCTGGCTGCACGACGAGGGGCGGGTGGAGTACACCTCGGCCACCGACGACGAGGCGATCGACGCCTTCCACCGGGTGGCCCGCACCGAGGGCATCCTCCCCGCCCTCGAAAGCTCGCACGCGCTGGCCGAGGCCCTCAAGCGGGCCCCCCGGCTGTCGCGCAAGCGGGTCATCCTCGTGAACCTGTCGGGGCGCGGGGACAAGGACGTCGAGTCCGTGCTCGCCTGGGACCGGGAGCACGCCGAGAACGGCAAAGTGGAGTCCTTCGCCGAGGCGGCCAATAACCGGCAAAAAAATCGGCAACGAGGAGAGACGGCATGAGCGCGATCGACGAGGTCTTCTTCAACTGCGCCCACGAGGGACGGGGCGCCTTCATCCCCTTCCTGATGGCGGGAGACCCGGATCTCAACGCCACCGCCGAGTACCTGGAGGCGCTGGCGGCCGGGGGGGCGGACATCATCGAGCTGGGCGTGCCGTTCAGCGATCCGATCGCCGACGGCCCGGTCAACCAGCGGGCGGCGGTGCGGGCCCTGGAGTCGGGGACCAAGCTGTCGGGCATCCTGCAACTCGTGGCCCGGCACCGCGACAAGCTGGGCGTGCCGATCGTCCTCTTCACCTACTTCAACCCCATCCACGCCCGCGGCGTCGAGCGCTTCGCCGAGCAGGCCGCGGCCTCCGGGGTGGACGGCGTGCTCTGCGTCGATCTGCCCCCCGAGGAGGGGGAGCGGGGGTTCATCCCGGCCCTGCGCGAGCAGGGGGTGGACACCATCTTCCTGCTGGCCCCCACCAGCACCCGCGACCGGGTGACCAAGGTGGCCGAGGCTTCCACCGGCTTCGTCTACTACGTCTCCCGCACCGGGGTCACCGGCGAGCGCACGGCCCTCCCGTCGGATCTGGTGCGCGACGTCAAGCGCCTGCGCAAGCGGCTCGACCAGCCGCTGGCCGTGGGCTTCGGCATCTCGACCCCGCAGCAGGTGGCGGCGGTGGGGGAGATCGCCGACGGCGTGGTGGTGGGGAGCGCGCTGGTGCGGCTGATCGAGGAGCAGGGGAGCGATCCGGGGTTCCCCCGGGTCCTGGAGGAGCGGGTCAGGGAGCTGTCGGCCCCTCTGCGCCAGCGGGCGGAGAGGCGGCGGGCCTGATGAGCGGTGAGCGGCGGCAGGAGCGCGAGATCGCGGCCCTGGTCCACGGCCGCTATCTCCTGGAGATCCCGCCGGAGCCGGAGGGCCTCCCCCTGGTGGTGGGGTTCCATGGCTACGGCGAGAACGCCGAAAAAAGCCTCGACGAGCTGCGGCGCATCCCCGGCGCCTCCCGCTGGGTGCTCTGCGCCGCCCAGGCCCTGCACCCTTTCTACAACCGGACGGGGGAGGTCATCGCGAGCTGGATGACCCGCCAGCAGCGCGAGCGGGCGATCGTGGACAACATCCGCTACGCGTCGAGCGTGGTCACCGAGGTCAAGCGCGAGCTCCCCATCTCCGAGCGGCTGGTCTACCTGGGATTCTCTCAAGGGGCGGCCATGGCCTACCGCGCCGCCGCGGGCTCCGGCCACGCCTGCCAGGGGGTGGTCGTGCTCGGCGGCGACGTCCCTCCCGAGCTGGCGGACCGCAAGCTCGACGGCTTTCCGCCGGTCCTCCTGGGCCGGGGCGCCAGCGAGGAATGGTACGACGCCGCCAAGATGGAGCACGACGTCGAGCTGTTGCGCGGCAAGGGGGTGGACGTCCGTCCCCTGGTGTTCCAGGGCGGGCACGAGTGGACGGACGAGTTTCGCGCCGCGGCGGGACGGTTCCTGGACGAGGTGTTCCAGGAGCCGTCCTAGGGCCTACCGTCCCGCCCCCACCTCCTGGTGGGCGAACAGGCCGATCATCTCCTTGTTGAACGCCGGGATGTCGTCCGGCTTGCGGCTGGTGACGAGATTGCCGTCATGGACCACCTGCTGGTCCACCCAGTGGGCCCCCGCGTTCCGGAGGTCGGTCTGGAGCGATGGCCATGAGGTCATCTTCCTGCCCTTCACCCCGCCGGCCTCGATCAGCGTCCACGGCCCGTGGCAGATGGCGGCGATCGGCTTGCCGGCGTCCACGAAGCTCTTCACGAAGCGGACGGCGTCGGGATTCATCCGCAGATGGTCGGGATTCATCACGCCGCCCGGCAGGAGCAGCGCGTCATAGCTCTCGGGCCGCGCCTGCTGGAGCGGCACGTCCACGGGGATCTTGTCCCCCCATTCGGTGTGATTCCACCCCTTGACTTGGCCCCGGGCCGGGGAGACCACCTCGGTCTTCGCTCCCGCCTGGTCCAGAGCCTCCCGGGGTTGGGTGAGCTCGACCTGCTCGAAGCCGTCGGTGACCAGGATCGCGACTTTCTTCCCTTGTAAGCTCTCCATGATGAAACCTCCTCAGAGGAAGAGTTGGGTCCAGGAGAGGAAGGGGAGCAACTTGGGTGCCAGAGAAAAACAAAAAGGGCGCCCTCGCGGACGCCCTTTCAGACCACGCTGAGACGGAGGGTTACTTGCCCGCCGGCGGCTTGGTCGTGTCGGAGCCCATCGGCGACGACGTGGTCATGTCCGTGCCCATGGTGGAGCTGGAGGTGCCCATGTCGGAGCCCATGCTGGAGCCGGTGCCCATGTCCGTGGTGCCCATCGTGGTCGAGGTCTCGGTGCTGGTCGAGGTCGACATCGTGGTATCGGTCGTGGTGGCCGGGGTCTCCTCCTCGGTCTCCTCCTTCTTGCACCCGGCGAACGGGACCAGGAGGAAAGCCAGCAGGCAGAGGAGCGAAAGGTGAACGGACAGCTTCTTCATTTTGTTTTCTCCCTTGTTAAATGGAACTGATTGAAGACGAGGGGGTTGGCGCCTAGGTGCCGCCTTCCACCTTGATCAGGTTTCTCACTCTCACGACTCCGTCGGTATCCCGGGCGTACTGCTCGGCCTTCCTGCGGGTCTCTTCCTTTTTCACGACCCCCTGGAGGACCACCTCACCCTGGTTGGTGTCGACGTCGATATTGAACGGGTTGATGTCACCATCGGCCGCCAGCTTCGCCTTGACCTTGGCGGTGATGGCGGCGTCGTCAACCTGCTGACCGGGCGACTTCGTCGAGCTGCAAGCACCCAGCGCCAGAGCCAGCAACAGAGCCAGACAAATGACTGGCGCTCGAAGCATCCACTGGTTACGGTTCATTGCATCCTCCTCCTCACTGTTGACCTGTCGTTCGTCGAGTCCGTGGCATCAGATCCACGCGTACAGATTGCTCTGAAGCAGAATTTGTGCCACAGCCTCCCTGTCCAAGTCGTTCAGTGAGTCGTCGGACGGCGACGGAGTATACAACCTCCCGAGGGGCTCCTCAAGGGGCGAGGGGCCAGACCCGTTCTCCAGTCCCGGTCCGTACCGTGTTACGGCTACTCTTCACGGTAGGTGTTGAGGCGATTGTACAACGTCTTGAGGCTGACTCCCAGGATGTCGGCCGTCTTGCGCTTGTTCCCTCCATACGCGTCCAGCGTCGCCATGATCAGCCGGCGCTCCACCTCCTCGATCGAGGCGCCGACCTGGAAGCTCAAGGAGCGCACCGAGCCCGACTCCCCGCCGACCTCCCGCGGCAGACAGCGCGGGGTGACCTCGTTGTCGGCCATGATGAAGGCCCGGTGCACCACGTTCTTCAGCTCGCGCACGTTGCCCGGCCAGGAGTGGGTGCGCAGGCGGTCGAGGGAGTCCTCGGTCCACACCTTGCTCGTCCCCTGCCGCTCGTTGAGCTGGCCCAGGAAGTACTCGGCCAGGAGCTGGATGTCGTCCCCGCGCTCGCGCAGGGGGGGCATGTGGACCGGGAAGACCTGCAGGCGGTAGAGCAGGTCCTCGCGCATCTTGCCGTCCTGCACCGCCTTGTGGGGGTCGCGGTTGGTGGCGGCGATCACCCGCACGTCCACGTCCACCGCCTGGTCGCCGCCGATGCGCACCACCTGGCCGGTCTCCAGCACGCGCAGGAGCTTGACCTGGAGCTCGATCGGCATCTCGGTGATCTCATCCAGAAACAGGGTGCCCATGTGGGCCCGCTCGAAGTACCCCTTGTGCCGGCGCTGGGCGCCGGTGAAGCTCCCCCGCTCGTGGCCGAACAGCTCGCTCTCGATCAGCGTCGGCGAGATGGCGCCGCAGTTGAGGGGGAGGAACGGCGCCTTCGATCGCCGCGAGAGCAGGTGGAGGGTCTGGGCGGCCAGATCCTTGCCGGTGCCGCTCTCGCCGATCAGGAAGACCGAGGCGTCGGTGGGCGCCACCCGGTTGAGCATCTCGTAGAGGGCCTGCATCGGCGGCGAGGCGCCCAGCAGCAGGCCGAGCCTCCCCACCTCCTGCGTCTCGGTGACCGGCGCCGCCGCCTGGGCGGCCGGCTGCACGCTGGCCACATTGGCGAGGATGCTCTTCAGCCGCCCGATGTCGAGCGGCTTGGTCAGATAGTCGCTGGCGCCCAGGCGCAGCGCCTGCACGGCGCTCTCGACGTCGGCGTGGCCCGTCATCAGCACCACTTCCGTGGAGGCGCCCAGCTCGAGGTCCTTGAGCAATTCGATGCCACTGCCGTCCGGCAGGTAGAGGTCGACCAGCGCCACGTCCGGGGTTCGGTGACTGACCTGCTTGCGAGCGTCGTGCAGGGTGCAGGCGGTGTTGGTGGTGAAGCCCTGCCCCTCGATCAGCTCGGCGAGCGCTGAAAGAAAATTGGGGTCGTCGTCGACCGCGAGAGCATGTGGCATTGTCACCTCACTCCTTTGTTCCCGTTCTCCGGGTTCCCTGAGATCGCCAATTCTACCTCATAAGCGTGGGGGCCCCCGGGGACGGCGCCACTGTCCGGGCCGGCCGCCTGCACCCGGCCGCCGTGGGCCGCGAGGATCTCGCGCGCCACCCAGAGCTGGGCGAGCGAGCCCTCCGGCGCCAGCTTGAGCTCGAAGTCGGGGGCCGGCGCCGCCTCGGCCTCCGGCGCCGCGCCCTCCACGCCGGCCGCCCCCGCCGTCCCATAAAGGCGCAGCCGGGCGGTGCCGTCCTGCCGCTCCACCAGCACGTGGAGCAGGCCCTGCTTGGGCACGCCTGTCAGGGTGGCGAGCGAGAGGTGCAGCAGCGCCTGCCGCAACAGGTAGCGGTTCCCCTCCACGGGGAGCGCCTCCTCCGGCAGCTCAGTCCGCACCTGGGCCTGCTGCTTGCGGGCCGGCGCCACCAGCAGCGAGGCCAGCTCCCCGGCCAGCTCGCGCAGGTCGAAGGTCTCCTGCTTGTCCCCCCGCGGCGAGATGTAGGCCAGATAGGTCTCGAGGCCGCGGTGGAGGCGCGAGAGCTCCTCCTTGAGCACGTTGACGTAGCGCAGCAGCTTGTCTTTGTTGGCGGGATCGGCGGCGCGGCCGGAGGCCAGCATCTCCTTGAGGATCTCGATGTTGAAGACCATCGCGTTGATCGGCGCCCGCAGGTCGTGGGCCACCGCCGGGGAGATCTGCGACACCGACCGCATCTGCGAGGTCAGCCGGAGGTCGCGCTCCAGGCCGGAGAGCGCCCCCAGGCTGGCCACCAGCAGGACGCCGCCGCTCTCGGGATCACGGCGCAGGTCGAACAGCAGAGAGCGCGGTGCCGCCTCCCCCTCGACCGGCAGCTCGAGGGCCGCCGGCCCGGAGCCGCTGGCCCCGTTCCAGCTCAGGCCCGCCGCCTCCAGGCGGCCTTTCAGCCGCTCCCACAGTCGCTCCAGCTCGAAGCCGTCGGCGCAGCCGAGCAGCTCGAGCGCCCTGGCGTCGGCGAAGCGCACGCCCCCCTGGCCATCCAGGGACACCCCGCCGGGGCCGAGCAGCCCCGCGAGCTCATGGCCGGGAGAGCCGGACGGCGGAGGGTTCTGCGAAGAATCGGGGGCTTCCATGCTCTGTCTCCATCGGAACGCCGCGCCCGGCGCGGCGGGTATTTATAGAAGCTCGGGCCCGCCGCGCGCAAGCGAAAAGGCCGGCATCCCGCTCCGGAGAGTGAGATCGTTATTGTTCAGATTCCGAAATTTTTTCCGGAGCCGGGCCGCCGCCAACCGTCCAGCCGGAATCAGACATAGCTCCACAGATCCCTCGTGGAGGCCTCCACCGAACGCTCGGCGAGCGCCGTGGCGAGGCAGGAATCGGCCCACCAGAAGACGTCGTGGGTGCGCACCTCCTCCCGCAGCCGGCGCATGCGGAGGGCGCGCTCCCGGTCCTTCATCCTCAGAGCCTGGCGCAGGGCGCGGGCCACCCCCTGGGTGTCGAAGGGGTTGACCAGCAGCGCGCCGGTGGCGAGCTGGGGGGCCGCTCCGGCGAGCTCGGAGAGCACCAGCGCTCCGCGCCCGTCGACCTTGGCGGCGCAGTGCTCCTTGGCCATCAGGTGCATGCCGGCCCTGAGCGGCGTCACCACGGCGGCGTCCGCGGCCCGGTACCAGGCGAGCGTCTCCTCGGGCTCCAGCTCGCGATGGAGATAGCAGACCGGCACCCAGCCCGGCCGGCCGAAGGCGCCGTTGATCTCCCCCACCAGGCGCTCGATCTCGCTCCGCAGGGCGGCGTGCCGCGGGAGGTTCTCCCGGCTGGGGATGGCGATCTGCACCAGGGTGGCCTGGTCCTGGAGCTCCGGATAACGCGTGAGCGCGGCGGCGAAGGCGCGGAGCTTCTCGGGGATGCCGTGGGCGCGGTCGACGCGGTCCACTCCGAGGAGGATCTGGCGGTGCCCGAGCGAGTCGCGCAGGGCCGCCGCCCGCTGCTCCACCTCCGGCCGCGCCGCCCGCTCCTCGATCCGGCGGGCGTCGATGCCCACCGGGAAGGCGCCGGCCCGCAGGTCGACCGCAATCCCCTGCCAAGAGCCCCGGAGCGCCCAGAGGCCGCCGCCGGCCGGCGCCACTACCAGGCCGGGGGCCAGCGTCCGCGCGCAGGCCAGGAAATTCTCCAGGTCGAGCTCGGTCTGGAATCCGGCCTGGCCGAAGGCGAGCAATCCGCCCAGCAGCTCCTCCCGCCAGGGGAGCCGCAGATAGAGGTCGGGGGCGGGGAAGGGGAGATGGCAGAAGAAGGCGGTGCGGCACTGGATTTTGAGCCCCCGGAGCTCGCGGGCCAGGTTGAGCAGCAGGGGCTCGTGCACCCAGACCAGGTCGTTGGCGGAGGCGCCGCGGGCCAGGGTCCGGGCGGTGGCGCGGGCGAACTTCCGGTTCACCTTGAGGAAGGCCTGCCAGTAGGCCGGCTGGAAATTGTGCTCCGCCGTCAGGCCATGGAAGAGCGGCCAGATCACCTCGCCCGAGAAGCCGCCGCAGGCGTTCCGCCTCTCCTGGGCGGTGAGCATCACCGGACGCAGGGAGAATCCCCCGGCGTGGATGGCGCCCGCCAGCACCCGGCGCAGCCCCGGTGTCTCCTCCTGCGACACCCCCGGCCAGCCGATCCACACCCCGCGGCGATCCCCCAGCACGGCGGTGAGCGCGGAGATCAGCGCCCCTTGAGCTGGCGACACGCGCCACCCCTGTCCCCCCTCGCGGGTGAGGGCGATGGGGAGGCGGTCGGAGACGACGATGCAGCGCTCTCGCGGACGGCTCACCCGCGAGGGGCCGGAGAGACGGGGATCGGAGACGGCGGCGGACACGGACGCGGTGGTTCTCATGACGGTTCCCTGGAAGACCTGCAAGTCAGGCGAGGCACCGGTGCGGCGACCTTCGCGTCGAGAGGCCGAGCGAGGGGACGACTGGACGCGGAGATCCGCCACCGGGCACGCGAGCCCAAGGAAGTGCAGCTTGCGTGCCATGCCGGGCGATCTTGCGTAAAGGATTGAGAGATCGTTGGTTGTCCATGAGGGTGGGCACAGGCGATGCAGGAGGTGCGGGTGGCTCGGGTGGGGGAGGAACGGCAAAGAAGGGCCGTTCCGCCCTCCCGAAGGGATCTTTTGGGGTAATTGTTGCAACGAGGTGCCGGGAACCCGGCAAAGGTGACTTCATGCCGACTGCCATCGCCATCGACGAGAGCGAGAAGCTCGATACCGGCCTGACCATCGCCGTGTTCGTCGATCCGGTCGAGAGCGCCAAGGCCGCCGGCCTGCGCTACGTCACGGACGACGAGCCCGGCATCCGCCGCAAGAAGCACGGCAAGGGGTTCTCCTACGTGGACCCCCAGGGGCGCGCGGTCCGGGACGAGAAGACCCTGGAGCGCATCCGCAAGCTGGCCATCCCGCCCGCCTGGACCGACGTCTGGATCTGCCCCCGCCCGAACGGCCATCTGCAGGCGACCGGCCGCGACGCCCGCGGGCGCAAGCAGTACCGCTATCACGCCGACTGGCGGGAGGTGCGCGACGAGACCAAGTTCGGCCGCATGATCGCCTTCGGCGAGGCGCTGCCGAAGATCCGCGA
>JAICSG010000350.1 GCA_025937035.1 Thermoanaerobaculia bacterium
CGTCCTTCTGTGAATAGAAGACGTCGATGCCGCTGTGCCAGGCCTCCCCCTCGTAGGCCATGTAGCCGACCACGAGGTCGTCCAGGCCGTCGCCGTTGAGGTCGGCCGCGTCGACCGAGCGGATGTAGGCGGCGGTGCGCAGGTCCGGGATGTCCACCGTGCTCCAGCCGCCGTCCGGGCGGCCGAGGTTGACCAGCCCCTTGCGCCCCTGGACGCTGGTGCCGGTGGCGAAGTCCTTGCGGTGGTCGCCGTTGAAGTCGCCGACGGTGATCGTGTCGCTGAAGATCTCGCGGCTGGAGGTCCCCTGGTCCTTGCGCAGCCAGGTGCCGTTCCCCTGATTGAGGTAGACGACCACGCCGTAGGCCTCCGTGTTCTGGGTCGGCCGCGCCTGGTCGCGCCCCATCAGGTTCAGCCGCGGCCCCTCGCCCGAGGCGATGATGTCCGGACGCCCGTCGCCGTTCCAGTCGGCCACCGCCAGGGTGCGCGAGGAGAACCCCTCCTCGCGGCCGCCGCCCGGCACGTGGAAGTCGAGCCCCTTGCCGATGTCGATGAAGCCGTCCTTGCCGTCGCTCTGCAGGGCCATCAGGCCCCGCAGGTGGACGCCGAGGGCGATGTCCGGGTGGCCGTCGCCGTTGAAGTCCCCCACCGCGGCGTCGCCGTAGTCCCAGTTGAGGCGGGGGTACTTCGCCTCGCTCCAGCGCCGCCAGTGCCCCTTGCCGTCGCCCAGGAAGATGACCGGCGGGGTGAGCGTCTTGCGGGCGGCCGAGTGCACGATGTCCAGGTGCCCGTCGCCGTTCATGTCGGCGAGGTCGAAGCCGTCGCGCCACTGGCCGCTCTCGGGCAGCCCCTGGCTGAACGGCACCAGCTTGACCCGCTGGCTCTCGGGGGGGTCCACCTGATAGCTCTCGCGGAGCTGCTTCAGCTCCGCCTCGGACGGCCCCCTGGGCCCCGCCAGAGGGCCCGTGCCCACCGCGCGGTAGATCTTGTAGTAGAAGAACTGGTCGTCCTCCCTCGCCACGTCGATGTCGATCCCCCAGGCGGTGCGCACCTTGCCGTCGGGCTTGCGCAGGAAGCGCAGGCCCTGCTTCGAGAGCTTGCCGATGAAGTACTGCCGCCCCTCCTTGTCGACCAGCCACTTGCCGTCCGGCGGCTGCGGGCCGCCCTCCTTGGGATCGGCGGGCACGGTCTTGGGGGCGGGCTCGACCTTGGCGGCCGGCTTGGTCTTCTTCGGAGGCGCGGCCAGGGCGGGCAGCGAGGCCCCCGCCAGCAACGCGGCGGCGAGAAGCAGCGCCGGGGTCACACGGCGCCACGGAAATCTGAGGATCGACTTCAACACGCGAATGCTCCTTTCTGGAATCCAGTCAGCGACACCGCGCCCCAGCAAAAACCACACCATGCTCAGATTTCGTCGGCGAAGGCGGTTTTGAGGCGTCTGAAGAGCAGAAAACCGGCGCATAGTAGCACAGCCGCCGCGAGGGCCAGGGCCCCGGTGCCGGGCACCAGGGCCGGCGCCCCGCCGAGGAACGACTGGCGGTAGAGCTCGACCAGCGCCGTCAGCGGGTTGAGCGCGATCCAGCCCTGGAAGCGGGCCGGCACGGCGGTGGCGGGATAGACGATCGGCGTCAGATAGAACCACCCCGTGAACAGCATGCCGAGCACCTGCGCGATGTCGCGGAAGAAGACGTTGACGGCGCCGAGCAGCAGCCCGAGCCCCAGGGTGAGGGCGAGCTGAAGTGGCACGGCCAGCAGCAACATTGGCAGCCCTCCCCAGGTGAGCTCCCCCAGGAAGCCCAGCACGCCGAGGAAGATCAGCGCCGCGATCGCCTCGTGCAGCAGGGCCGCCAGCACCACGGCCAGCACCAGGATCTCGGCCGGGAAGCGCAGCTTCTTGACCAGGCTGGAGTTGTCGGTGACGGCGGTCGACGCCCGGCTCACCCCCTCCTGCACCGCCATCCAGGGGAGCAGGCCGGAGAAGAGGAAGATGGCGAAGTGCCCCGTGCGCGCCCCCGCCAGCGAGATCTTCATCACGGTCGAGAAGACGAAGGTGAACAGCAGGAGCATCCACAGCGGCTGCAGGAACGACCAGACCAGCCCCAGGGCCGAGCCGGCGTAGCGCCCCTGGAAATCCCGCTTGACGAGCTCCTTGAGAAGGAAGAGGTGGTGGCGCATGGGCGGGGATTATGTCTCAGACCTCTACCCGCAGGGCCCGCCGCCCCGCTCCCCCCACAACTCTCCATTGACAGCCCACCGGGGCAGGGATACTATCGCGGGTAGACCAACCTGCTATGCCATTCTGACATAGACAGCACTTTCAGACATGTCAACATGGCCGCTGAGAAGATTCGTCAAGTCCAGTTGGTGGGGCGCAAGATCCGCGAGCTCCGCAAGGAGCACAAGCTGACCCAGGTCGAGCTTTCGGCCCGGCTGGGCATCCAGCAGTCCGACCTCTCCCGCATGGAGAAGGGGGAGTACCGGGTCAGCCTCGATACCCTCTTCCGCATCCTCGCCGAGTTCAAGCTGAGCATCGGCGAGTTCTTCGAGGGGGTCGCCAAGGAGTCCATCACGCCGCGGGACGTCCAGCTCGTCCAGAGCTTCAACGCCCTGCCCGCCGACGCGCAGCGGGAGGTCGAGGAATTCATCGCGTTCAAACGGAGCAAGGAGGGGCGCCCTGACGCCGGCCCGCATCCGCACACCGCATGGGAGACCGAGGAATGAGCACCTTCGAGGAGCTGAGGAGCCTGGGCGAGAAGGCGGTACGCTCCGGCCAGTTGGACGCGGCCCAGAGCTACTTCGACCAGGCGCTCGCCTGGGCCCGTGAGCACGGCGAGCAGCCGCAGATCGACCTTGGACTCTGCAACCGCGCCGCCGTGGTCATCGAGTCGGGGCACGGCGACGGCGAGGTCCCCCACCTGCGCGAGATCCTGGTCCGCAACATCGACCCCTTCATCTGCCAGCTCGCGGCCTACAACATCTCGCGCCACTACGAGCTGACCAAGAACTACAAGAAGTCGCTGTTCTACGCCCGCATCGCGCTCGACCGCGCCGCGGTGCTGGGGCGCCGCGAGTGGCTCGCCTCCACCCACAACCTGATCGGCAACACCCTGCTGGCCGAGAGCCATATCGACCAGGCCAGCCGGGAGTACGAGCAGGCCCTGGAGCTGGTCGCGCCGGAGCCGACGGTCGCCCGCGGGCAGATCCTCGACAACCTCGGCTACTGCCGCTCCCTCCAGGGGCGCCACGCCGAGGCCTACGGGCTGCTCTACGAGAGCCTGCGCATGCTCCGGCGCTTCGGCGCCCAGCGCTACGAGGTCTCGGTCCGCCTCGACCTCTGCTTCGCCCACCTGGAGACGGGGCGCTACCACGACTCCCGCCGCCACGGCATGGCCGCGCTGGCGCTGGCCGAGGCCATCGACGACCGCGCCTCGGTCAAGAACGCCCTCTATCTGCTGGGCGAGGTCGCCAACCTGAGCGACGACCTGAGCGCCGCCCGCGGCTACTTCAGCCGGCTGCACCGGGACTTCTTCCCGGAGGCCGGGTATCTACCGGAATTCCTGCTCGCGGTGGACATCCGCAAGCTGGTCAATCTGCACGCGTGATGAGGCCGACCATGAGCAAGCAGCGCACCCCCCTCGTCCTCGGCCTCGCCCTTCTCGGGCTCGCCGCCACCGCGCTTCCGGGCCGGGCGGCGAGCCGCGACACCGCCCTCGGCTCGAGCGGCGAGGTCTACCAGGTGAAGGCCGGCAACTACGGCGACCTCTTCCCGGGCAGCCGCACGGTGGATGCGGGCACTCCCGTCCTGGCGATCGACATCACCCGGCCAGGCGCCGCCGTCCCGCAGCGGGTGCTGATCCCGGACACCCTCGACCCCGCGCCGGACACCTCCCCCTCGCTGCTCTACGAGAACGACTCGCAGACGGTCTACGCCCTGTGGGCCAGCCAGGTGGGGACCAACTCGGTCCTCAAGCTCGCCGGCTTCGACGGCACCAACTGGTCGAGCCCGATCCAGGTGGTGGGCAACCCCTGGGCTACCAAGGGCTCGCCCCAGTTCGCCATCACCCGCGAGACCTTCCAGGACATCGCGGACGACGGCACCACGGCCGCCAAGCACCGCACCACCCTCCACCTGCTCTGGCAGGAGGAGATCGTCGGCGGCCTGCCCGAGACCTTCTACACCCCGGTGGTGTTCGTCGAGGGCGTCTACACCGGCATCAACCCGGTCTACAAGCTCAGCGACTACCTGCCGGAGCCCACGGCGGCCAACGTCGCGGCGGCCCCCCCGCAGCAGACCACGCTGCTGCGCGCGCCCACCATCCAGGCGGGCCGGGACCAGCGGACCGTCGTCATCGCCTTCGCCGCGCAGAGCATGCAGCAGCTCGCCACGGTGGAGGTCGACGTCCTGCCGGAGGAGCTGAGCCGGCTGTCGGAGAAGGCCCGCTCCCACATCATCGAGATCGGGCGCGCCGACTATCCGAACAACCTCCCGGGGCTCGCCGAGAAGGCCCGCTCCCACATCATCGAGATCGGCGTCGCCTTCCATCCGGAGCTGGTGTCGTCGATCGCCGATCAGGTGGCGAGCGTGATCCGGGCCAACGGTGACGCCGAGGGCGCCGCGGCCACGATCGAGGGCCTGGCCGAGAAGGCCCGCTCCCACATCATCGAGATCGGCGCCAAGCTCTCCGGCCGCGGCCTCCAGGACGGCGACCTCACCAAGATCGTGCAGGTCGACGATCCGTCCGGCGAGGACACCATCACCCCGACCGGCCAGGCCGCCTATCTGATTCAGCTCCGCCTGGCCTCCGCCCGGACCATGCCCCGCATCGGACCCGGCACGGTGAAGCTGTTCGTCTCCGAGGACGGCAGCGACGTCCTGGTCTCCTGGGCGCAGACCGACAAGGTCCTCTACCGCCTGAGCAAGGACGGCGGATGGGGCGACGCCCTGACGCTCGCCCTCTCGCCCTCCATCGACATCAACAAGGCCTACGACATCCTCGGCCAGCGCGTCCGCAACCGCTGAGCGAGCTGGTCTGAGATTGAAAACCCCGAGGGCGACCTCGGGGTTTTTGTTTTTGGCGGGATTAATCGGAAGTGATCTCCAACCCAGTCCCCACCGGCCAGGCCCGGATCACCCGTCCCCCCGCCCTCTCCACCGCGGCCGCCAC
>JAICSG010001004.1 GCA_025937035.1 Thermoanaerobaculia bacterium
CGAGCCGGGATTGCCGAAAATAAGCACGTTTTCATGTCTGTCGACAAAATCTCCTTCCAGCAAGGACCGGACCTGCTGCGCCGCCTTCGCCGGCAACCGCTTCAGGTCCAGGCTCGACAGGCTCTTCTCCAGGAACAGCCTCGATTCCCGCATCAGTCGCTCCACCCGGCCCGATCGCCGCGCCTCGCATTCGTGCTCCGCCAGTTCGAGCAGGTAATGCTCGTAACTCAGCGACTCCTGGCGCGCCCGCTGGGCCGCCGACTCGAAATCGCGACGGATCGTCGGCAGGTGGAGCTCGCGGAGGCAATCCGTCAGGGACTCATGCACGTCTGTTGGTCTGGTAATGAGAAATCCTCCCGGGTCTCGAGTAACAGGTCGTAGGTCGACAAATCCACCACCGAGACGACCACCTCCATCGCTCGCGGCAGGCCCAGGTCGTGGCGCAAGTGCTCCTCGACGACGGTCGGCGTGATCGGCACGCCCCCCTCCAGGAGCCGGCCCAGGACCGCGTCGACCCCGGCCTCGGACTCCCGGGCCGCCAGTTCCAGGATCCGCAGGTAATCCTTGGCCGCGCGGGCCGGGCTGTGCTCCAGCAAGGCATCGTAGACACGGCGAAAACGGCTCGTGGGGAACAGGGCGTCCCGGTGGCGATACGCCGCGAACGCCCCCGGCTTGCGCACCAGCCAGTCGATCACGTGGCGGTAATTGATCGAATGCTTGTGCCGGCCGCGGAGCCGGGGCATTCGCTCGACCAGCGCCGGGCCGAGCCAAACCTCCAGGTGCTCCACCATCACATGGACATCCACCCGTTCGCCGATCAATCGGCTCGGCACCGAATAGGTGTTGGTGGCGATCCGGATCGTGCTCCCCTGGGTCACTCGCACCTGCCGCCGATGGCAGGCATCGACGCGCCGCGAAGGGAGCTCGTTCAACAGCGGCCGTTCCTCGGCGAAACGCCCGGCCCGTCCGCTGTTCCGCTGCGCGAAGACGGCGCGGAGGAACCGCTCGTAGGCCGCCCGATCGTCGAAGTCGCGGCTGCCGCGCAACATGAGGGCCTGGTCGGCCGCTTGTTTGAATCGGTTATGGCTCTGCTCGACATCTCCGTTCTGGTTAGCCTTGCGAGCACCGATGGCCTGGGGCGCCAGGCCATAGTGGGCCAGCAAGGCGCGGTAACGTTGCTGGAACAACTCGCGGTCGCCGAGGTTGTTCACCGCGGCGGTGAGCCGATCGGTGCGGTGCGCCCGGGGAACCCCTCCCAGTTCCCAAAGGGCGTTCTGAAGTCCCTGGCTGAGGCTCTCGAAGCTCTCGGAGAAGCAGACCGTGCCGGTCTCCCAGTTGGAGTAGGTCAGCACGAAGTGATAGACCAGGTGATCGAAGGTCTGACCGGCGAGCGTGACGTGCAGGTCGTTCATGCAGGTGAAGTCGGAGGCGGCCAGTTCGCCGGGTGTGTGGACCTGATCGAAGAAGACCTCCTTGGATGGCCCCTCCAGGGCTTTCCACGCCTTGATCTTCCTCTGCAACGTGCGGAGCTGGCCGTCCGGGAACTGCCCCGGGAAGCGGCGCTGAAGGTCCTCGAAGAGGGTCTTGGCCTGGAGGCCCGGGTTGAGGACCAGGCGGTCGCGGAGCTCGGGCCAGACGTCCTGGAAGGGATCCTCCCGGGTCCTCCAGGTCCTTGGGATGAACAATTCACTGGGCAACCGCTCGGCATGCCCATACTTGCGAGCCGTCTTGGCGTCCATACCCACCTTCATGGCGGCAAGGTAGAGGGGAATCCCGTCGCCGAGGAGCTGGCGAAGCCTGCGAACCTGGGCGTCCTTGATCATCGCGATCTCCTCCTCGTTGAGAGAAGACCGCATAGTGAACAGAGGAGGGCGGAGAGGAGGGAATTCTAATTGTCGCTGGGCGGGAGTTCTAATCGTCGCTGATCACAGGAGGTAGCGATAGCGACCGCAGGCGGAGATGACGGCGTTCTGCTCGAGGGGAAGGGTGGCAACGGCGGTCATACCTACCTCACCCTCCCCCTGCCCCTCGTCTGTTCGACGCCGTCTGCATGGGTCGGCTCGCGAAAGGGCGGCTGAAGCTCGCACACCGGCACCTCGACGAA
>JAICSG010000086.1 GCA_025937035.1 Thermoanaerobaculia bacterium
CCCGGGCAACCTCGGCTTCTCCGGCCACTGGACCCTGCTGGAGGCGGTGGCCGCGGCCGGCGGTCTGGCCGAGAACCACGGCAACGTGGTCTACGTGCTGCGCCGGGCCGACAACGGCCTCTCCGACCAGGTGACGATCGACCTCGACGACCTGATGGTGCGGGGGGACCCGCGGGTCAATATCCCGATCTTCCCCAACGACCTGATCAACGTCCCGGTGACGGTGGACATCACCGTCTACTGCCTGGGCGAGGTGGCGAAGCCCGGGGCCCTGGCATTCAAGAGCAACGAGCCGATCACCGTGCTCACCACCATCGCCCACGCCGGGGGTCTGACCGACCGCGCGTCGAAGAAGATCCTGGTCAAGCGGAAGAACCCGGCCGACGGCCGCGCCGAGATCACCGTCGACTACAACCGGATCCTCGCCGGCAAGGAGCCCGACCTCGAGCTCCGCCAGGGCGACGTGATCGTGGTCAAGGAGTCTTTCTTTTGAGCCCTCTCGCCCCTGTCCCGCTCGATGACGAGCCGGAGATCGCCCCAGAGCCCGAATCCGAGCTCAACCTCGCCGAGTACCTCGGCATGCTGCGCCGGCACTGGAAGCTGGCCGCGGTCTGCTGCGCCCTCGGCCTCACCGGCTCCGGCATCCACTACGCGATCACCCCCAAGGCCTACCAGGCGACCACGATCATCCAGATCGAGCGCCGCAACCTGACGCCGCTCGGCAACGCCCAGAACCCCTGGCTGGAGAACTACTGGAATATGGAGTTCTACCCCACCCAGTACGAGCTCCTGCAGAGCCGGGGGCTCGCCGAGCGGGTGGTCAAGAGCCTCGACCTGATGGAGGACCCGGCCTTCAACCCCCGCGCCGCCCGCGAGGCGGCCAAGGGGGGGACGGCCGAGGCCGACGAGGCGGTGCTCGGGGCGCTGGCGGCCCAGCTCCGCGGCGGCCTCTCGGTCGATCCGGTACGCAACACCCAGCTCGTGCAGCTCTCCTTCCGCGCCTCCTCCCCGGAGTTCGCCGCCAAGGCCGCCAACGCCTTTGCGGAGGCCTACATCGACATGGGGGTCGAGGACCGCTTCGCCACCGCCGGCAAGGCCTCCACCTTCCTCTCCTCGCAGATCGAGAAGCTGAAGGAGGAGATCTCGGACAAGGAGACCCAGCTCCAGGCGTTCAGCCGCCGCAGCGACATCGTCACCATGGACCCGGGCGCCAACGTCACCCTCAAGCGGCTGGAGGCGCTCAACACCCAGTACATCGACGCCAAGAAGACGCGTATCGAGCGCGAGGCCCAGTATCACGAGACGCTGAGCGGCCCCCGCGAGTCGATGTCCGACAGCCTCACCACCGGCGTGGTCAGCGACCAGCGGGCCCAGATCCTCAAGCTGGAGCGGGAGTACGAGAGCAAGCTCAAGACCTACAAGCCCGACTTCCCCGACATGGTGGCGCTGAGGACCGAGATCGAGAAGGCGCGCCAGCACCTCAACGAGGTCCTCGGCGAGCAGGTCGACAAGGCCAAGAGCACCGCCCTCTCCTCCTACCAGACCGCCCTGCGCCAGGAGCAGGAGCTGGAGGGGGAGCTCAACGCCCTCAAGCGCGAGGCGATCGACCAGAATTCGGCCGCCGTCGAGTACACCAACCTCAAGGTGGAGATCCAGACCCGCCGCGACCTGCTCGACGAGCTGCTGCGCAAGCAGTCCGAGACCGAGGTCGCCGTGCGCCTCCAGGACACCCGGCAGTCGAACATCCGGATCATCGACAAGGCGATGGTCCCCGGCGGGCCCTTCCAGCCGTCGCTGCGCAAGGACGTCACCTACGGCCTGCTGCTCGGGCTGCTCTTCGGCGTTGGCTGCGCGGTGCTGATCGAGGTGCTCGACCGCACGGTGAAGGCGCCGGAGGAGGTCGAGCGCAAGCTCGGCCTGCCGACCCTGGCGGTGATCCAGGACCTCGCGGAATCCGGCAAGGCCTACGGCTACTCCGCCTACGGCTACGGCGAATCGCCCGCGGACGAGAAGCCCCGCGCGCGCCCGGGCCGGGCCCAGGCGGGCGGCCGGGTGGAGAAGAAGAAGGCGCCGGCCGCGGCCCTGCCGCCGAGCCAGATCGAGCTGGTGCCCCACGAGCGCCCGCGGACGCTGATCTCGGAGTCCTACCGCTCGCTGCGCACCGCCCTGATGCTCTCCTCGGCCCGCGAGTTGAAGGCGATCGCCGTCACCTCGGCGGTGGCCGGCGAGGGGAAGACCGCCACCGCGTCCAACCTCGCCGTGGTGCTCGCCCAGCTCGGCCGCCAGGTGCTGCTGGTCGATTGCGACCTCCGCAAGCCGCGCCTGCACCAGGTCTTCCGCGTCTCCAACCGCTTCGGCCTGGTCAACCAGCTCACCGCCACGGCCGAGCCGGAGGCGGTCTTCCTGCCCACCGAGGTGCCGAACCTCTGGATCACCCCCTCGGGGCCGATCCCGCCGAACCCCTCGGAGCTGCTCTCCTCCGACCGCATGCGCGACTGGCTGAAGGCGGTGCGCGGGCGGTTCGACTTCGTGGTCCTCGACACCCCGCCCGCCCTGGCGGTGACCGACGCCACCATCGTCGGCATGCTGGCGGACGGCGTGGTGCTGACCCTGCGCAGCGGCAAGGTCACCCGCGAGGAGGCGCGGCTCTGCCGCGACCGCCTGCGCCAGTCGGGCATCAAGATCCTGGGCGCGGTGCTCAACCGCTACCGCTCCCTCCAGACGGGCCTCGGCAAGCGCTACCGCTACTATGAAGCCTACGGCGCCGAGGAGAGCGAGCCGCGGGCCGCAGGGAAGGCCGGCGCCGCCTGACCGCCTCGATGATCGACCTGCACTGCCACATCCTGCCGGGCGTCGACGACGGCGCCCGCAGCTTCACCGAGGCCGTGGCCATGTGCCGCCTGGCCGCCGACGACGGCTGCGAGGCCATGGTCGCCACCCCCCACCAGCGGCGCGGGGAGTGGTGGAACGCCGACCGAGGGCAACTCGCGGCTTTGGCCGACCAGCTCCAGGACGAGGTGGGGCCCGGCTTCCGCGTCCTCCTGGGAGGCGAGATCCACGTCGACTCCGGGCTCCTCGACGAGATCGGGAAGCTCCCCGAGGGCGGGGGCGTGCTCCCCCTCGCCGGCTCCCGCTATCTGCTGATCGAATTCGACTCGATGGGCACCGAGGCCGACGCCATCCATCTGATCCACGAGCTGACGGTGACCGGCTGGCGGCCGATCGTGGCCCATCCAGAGTTCATCCCCTGGCTGGCCCCCGACCTCGAGCGGGTCGCCCGCTTGGTCGCGCTCGGCGCCCTCACCCAGGTGACGGCGATGAGCGTCACCGGTGACTTCGGCCGCCGTCCCCAGTCCGACACCTGGGCCCTGCTCGACGCCGGGCTCGTCCACTTCCTCGCCAGCGACTCCCACAACACCCGCCGCCGCCCCCCGGGGCTGCGCCGGGCCTACGACGTCGTCGCGGACCGCTGGGGCGAGCGGACGGCGCGCCGTCTCGCCAGCGACAACCCCCGGGCGGTGGTGGAGAACCGCCCGCTGCCGGAAGCCGTATGAAGAAAACCCTCAAAAAGCAGGGCGCCCACATAGGGGCGCCCCTACTTCTCCTCTTCCTGGTCTCGGTGCCCGTCCTGGCCGCGATCGACCCGTTCTACCAGGGGCTGCTGCGCGACGGCCAGCAGGCCCTCGACCGCAAGGAGTACGGCACCGCCGCGCGGCATCTCCGGCTGGCCTGCTTCGGCATGCTCGAGGATCCCAAGCCGCTCGCCGACTGCCTCTGCCGGCTCGTCCTGGCCCAGGACGGCGCCAACGACATCGAGGGGGTGCGCGAGACCTTCCGCCGGCTGACCGAGGTGGAGGACCGCTACAAGGGGTACAGCCAGGGGGAGATCCCGCCCGAGTTGCGCGCCGCCGTGGAGGCGAAGCTGGCCGCCCGCATCCCCGCCACCACCCTGGCGAGCGCCCCGGCTTTGCGCGCCACCCAGGGGAAGAAGACGGCGGCGCCGGCCGGCCCGGCGCCCAGGCCGGCCCCCGAGCCGGCGCGCACCGCCCCGGCCACCAAGCCGGCCTCGCCCATCGCCGCCCAGCCCCAGGCGCCCGAGCCCGCGCCGGCCGGCCCGGCGAAGGCCCCGGCCACGTCCTCTCCAACCACGGCCGCCTCCGCCGCCGCTGAAAAGCCGCTCACCGACGCCGAGCGCAGGAAGCTCGACCAGGCGCGCCAGCTCCTCGCCGAGCAGCGCCCCTCCAAGGAGCTGCGCCAGGCCTTCGAGCTGGCCCGCTCGGTGGCCGACGCCCATCCCGGCTCCAAGGAGGCGCAGCACCTGGCGGCCGAGGGGGCCTACCGCATCTCCCGCTGGAGCGACGCCACCACCTACTTCCGGCGCGGCGGCGACCCCGGCGACGGCGAGCCCGAGCGGCTCTTCTACATGGCCGTCTCTCTCTACGAGTCCGGCGACGCCCCCGGCGCCGCGGCGGCCCTCAAGCGGGCTTTGCCGAACCTGAAGCGGACGGCGTATGTGGAGACGTATATCAAGAAGATTTTGGGGCAGTAGGGGCAAAACACCCACGGCACACTTTCAGGTACAATACCCCTTCAGCCAACGGAGAAACCAATGAGAGCGAGCACCCTCCTCCCAGCCGGGCTCCTCCTCGCGAGCCTGATTTCCGGAACAGGCGCCGCGTGGGGGCAGACCATCACGGTCGACAAGCCGAGCTGCATGCCCGCGGAAGACAACGGCCTCGTGCACGCCACGGCCACCGGCGTGGCCCCGGGCCTCATCCCCCGTCTCTACTTCCGCTGGATGGAGCACGAGGACTTCTACTGGGTCGCCCTGGAGGCCGAGCCCGGCGGACACTTCTGGGCCACCCCGCCCAAGCCCGAGCGGCGCAACGACCACATCGAGTACTACAGCGCCCTGGTCGACCCCACAGGCAAGGTGGTGGCCCGCTCCCCGATGACCACCGTGCCGGTCACCGCCGACTGCAAGGCACAGCTCGACTCCAAGCAGCGCGGCGTGGCCGAGAACCTCACCGTGGGCGAGACCTCCCCCAAGCAGCAGGGCAAGAAGGTGCTGGCCTTCCTCTGCGACGGCGTGGTCACCCGCGTCAACTACGCCGGCCTGCGCCGGGCCGACGAGGTCTGCCGCGCCTGCGTCGTGGCCTGGTGGCAGCGCAAGGCGGTGATCCTCCCCACTATCGCGGCGACCGGGGTCACCACGATCATCTCCAACCGCCCCGAGCCCGAGCCCTCGCCCTCCCGTCCGTAAGCGGTTATAGTTCTGTCACCTTTTGCGGCTCGCACCGCACCTTGAGTGCGGGTGCCCGCTTGCGCGCGCCCAGACGGGTTGGCCCCTTCCTGAACATCCGCGGCCGTCCGGTCTTCGTCGTACGACCCCCTGAAACCGCTCTGATCGCGAGGAATCCGCATGTCCAACGTCTCCGTCTTTCCCGTACCGCACCCCGAGCGCGACCGCCCCGGCGATGGCGCCGTGAGTCATCTGATCGAGCCCCATGGCGGCGAGCTGATCGACCTCCTGGTCGACGCCGACCGCGCCACCGAGCTCAAGGCCGCCTCCCGCGACTGGCCCTCCTGGGACCTCACCCCGCGCCAGTTTTGCGACCTGGAGCTCCTCCTCAACGGCGGCTTCTCGCCGCTGACCGGCTTCATGAAGAAGGCGGACCACGACTCCGTGTGCGAGCGCATGCGCCTCGCCGACGGCACGCTCTGGCCGATCCCCATCCTGCTCGACGTCACCCCGCAGATGGCCGAGAAGCTGCGCGTGGGCGGCCGGCTGGCCCTGCGCGACCCCGAGGGGGTGATGCTCGCCGTCCTCCATGTCGAGGAGATGTGGGAGCCCGACCGCGAGGCGAGCGCCCAGGCGACCTTCGGCACCACCAGCACCGACCACCCCGGGGTGGCGCACCTGCTCCAGAAGACCAACAGCGTGGCCGTGGGCGGCCGGCTGGAGGGAATCCAGCTCCCCATCCACTACGACTTCCGCTCCCTGCGCCAGACGCCGGCCGAGCTGCGCGCCGAGTTCGCCCGTGAGGGGTGGCGCCGCGTGGTCGCCTTCCAGACCCGCAACCCCATGCACCGCGCCCACTGCGAGCTCACGCTGCGGGCCGCCAAGGAGGTGCGGGCGAACCTGCTGATCCACCCCACCGTGGGCATGACCAAGCCGGGGGACATCGACCACTACACCCGCGTGCGCTGCTATCAGGCCGTGCTGCCGCGCCTGCCCCAGCACACCGCCAAGCTCTCGCTGCTGCCGCTCGCCATGCGGATGGCCGGGCCCCGCGAGGCCATGCTCCACGCCCTGATCCGCAAGAACTACGGCTGCACCCACTTCATCGTGGGCCGCGACCACGCCAGCCCCGGCTCCGACCGCCAGGGCAAGCCGTTCTACGGCCCCTACGACGCCCAGGAGCTGCTCCAGAAGCACAAGGACGACCTCGGCGTCGAGATGGTCCCCTTCAAGATGGTCTCCTACGTCGAGGAGCTCGACACCTACCTGCCGCAGGACGAGATCCCGCCCGGCGCCCGCACCCTGGACATCTCCGGCACCGAGCTGCGCCGCCGCCTCCAGGAAGGGCGCGAGCTGCCGGCCTGGTTCACCTTCCCCGAGGTGGCCGAGGAGCTGCGCCGCACCCATCCGCCGCGCCACAAGCAGGGATTCACGGTCTTCTTCACCGGCCTCTCGGGCTCGGGCAAGTCGACCATCGCCTCGGCGCTGCTGGTCAAGTTCATGGAGACCGGCGGCCGGCCGGTGACCCTGCTCGACGGCGACATCGTGCGCAAGAACCTCTCCTCCGAGCTGAGCTTCTCCAAGGAGCACCGGGACATCAACATCCGCCGCATCGGCTTCGTGGCGGCCGAGATCACCAAGAACGGCGGCATCGCCATCTGCGCCCCCATCGCCCCCTACGACAGCGTGCGCAAGGAGGTGCGGTCGGCCATCGAGCCGGGCGGCGGCTTCGTGCTGGTCCACGTGGCCACCCCGATCGAGATCTGCGAGGAGCGCGACCGCAAGGGGCTCTACGCCAAGGCCCGGGCCGGCATCCTCAAGGAGTTCACCGGCATCTCCGACCCCTATGAGGCGCCGGCGGACGCCGACCTGGTGATCGACACCACCAAGCTCTCCCCCGAGGAGTCGGCGCAGGAGATCCTGCTCTACCTCGAGCGCGAGGGCTACGTGGGCGGGAACCTGGAGGCGAAGTGAGCGAAGGGCCGTACGCCGGGGATCTCGAGCGGATCGAGGAGGCGCTGGAACAGGCGCGCATCGCGTTCCAGCGCTTCACCCCCGGCGAGATCGAGGCCCGGCACAAGCAGGGGGACGACCCGGTCACCGAGGCCGACACCACGGTCGACACCCTCCTGCGCGAGCTGCTGCCGCGGAACGGCGACGGCTGGCTCTCCGAGGAGACCCGGGACGACCTCATCCGCCTGGAGAAGCGGCGGGTCTGGGTGGTCGACCCTCTCGACGGCACCCGCGAGTTCGTGACCGGCATCCCCGAGTGGTGCGTCTCGATCGGCCTCGTGGTGGACGGCGAGCCGGTGGCCGGGGGCATCTGCAACCCGGTGACCGGAGAGACGATCGTCGGCGCCCGTGGCGCCGGGGTGACCCTCAACGGCCGTCCGGCGGGGGTGAGCGGGCGCCCGACGCTCGAAGGGGCGAAGGTGGTGGCGAGCCGCAGCGAGGTCAAGCGGGGGGAGTGGCAGGGGTACCGGGAGGACCTCTTCGAGATCCATCCCATGGGCTCGGTCGCCTACAAGCTGGGCCTCGTCGCCGCCGGCCTCGTCGACGCCACCTGGACGCTCACCCCCAAGCACGAGTGGGACGTGGCGGCCGGGGTGGCGCTGGTGCTCGCGGCCGGCGGGGCCATCGTCACCGGGGCCCCCGAGGAGACCCGCTTCAACCGCCCCAAACCCCGCCTCACCCGCCTGATCGCGGCCAATCCCACCCTCATCCCCGAGATCGAAACCGAGATCGCCCGGCGGGGGTGAGAAAACGCGCCGCCGCCCGCTTTATCAAGACCTTGCGCCAATGAGCAAGGCGGCCCAACGGGCCGCCTTGCGGTTCTCTCGAAATCGACCTTACCTGGCGATCCGCGTCGAAACCAGGGTCTGGTTGTGATTGGCGGTGACGCGGAACAGCAGAAGGATGTCGTCCATGGCGCTTTTCCATTTCTTGTTTCGGGACGCCGGGCTGGCGCCCCTGGGACGGGAACGATCCAGGGGACAGAATTCCCTCATCCCTCGGGCTCCCGTCCGGCTCGCGGGTCCGCGGCCCGATCGTCACATCCGGAAAGTCCGCACGCGGGAGCCTGGAAGCACCTTAGTAATGGTGCCCGGGCTCACCGGTCATCGCCACTATGGAGGAATCTCATGCGTAAGAAGCTCTTGTCTCTGGGTTTCGCCCTCGCGGCGCTCGCGGCCGCCAGCACGACGGCGTCCGCCAAGACCTGTCCTTCGGGAACCTACGAGTTCCAGTGCGGGAGCATCACCGTGTGCTGCCACGTCGGCGCTCTCTGTTACTGCTCTTAGACCGCGGACCGATTCACCAAGGAGGAAAACGTCATGCGTAAAAAGCTCATCATTCTGGCCTTCGCCCTCGCCGCGGCCGCGGCCAGCACCCTCTCGCCCGCTTCCGCCCAGACGTCGACCTGCAAGAACGGATATCACCTGATCGTCTGCCCGACCTACAGCTTCTGCTGCCCGGATAACGCCTTCTGCGTCTGCAGCCCCTTCTGAGCCGGGGCCGGCCGACCACGGAGAATCGTCATGCGTAAAAAGATCACTCTCCTGGGGCTCGCCCTGGCAGCGCTCGTCGCGGCCGCCGCCAGCTCGCCCAGCACGGCTTCCGCCCAGACGATCTGCCCGGCCGCCAACGAGCACGTGGTGCTCTGCCCGACCGGCCCGATCTGCTGTCCCAATGACCGCATGTGCGACTGTCCCTAGGGACACGCCGCCGTGAGGCGCCCGCGGGCCGGTGCTCCCGGCCCGCGGTTTCCAGAGTCTCTTCAGGGGTGGTACGGCAGGGCGGCGCCCAGCTTCCGCGCGATGCGGTCCTGGATCCAGTGCGGGTCCCACCACTCGACGGGGGTGACCGGGAGCCCCTGGAGGAGCATGGTGAAGTGGAGATGGTCGCCGCCGGCGAGGCCGGTCTGGCCGGAGCGTCCGAGCTCCTGGCCGCGCTTGACCATCTGCCCCTCCTTGACCTCGAGCTGCGACATGTGGCCGTAGAGGCTCATCAGGCCGTAGCCGTGGTCGATGACCACCGCGTTGCCGTAGATCCCGAAGAACCGCGCCAGCACCACCTTGCCGTCGTTCGAGGCCGGCACGGCGTCGTGGGTCACCGAGGCCATGTCGAACCCCAGGTGGTCCTCCACGTCGATCGGCTTGCCGTTGTAGATGTAGGTCCGCCGCTGGGCGAAGGCGGCGGTGATCTTGGCGTTGGGCATCGGCTGGAAGGGTTGGGTCCAGAGGAACCGGGGCTCCGACTTGTGGGCCAGGTCGATCAGCGTGGCGGCGTTCTTCTTGCGCAGGTTGCGGTTGATCTCGACGTAGTTCTTGACCGGGTCCCCCTGGTCGGCCACCTCGGGGGACTGCCCCATGATCTCCGGCACCACCTTGTTGATGTAGGCGTCGTTGAGCTGGATGGTGTCGGTGGTGATGGGGCGCGGGGTGAACTTGTCGATGAAGCTCGCCTCGGCGCGGTTGCCCACCTCGTCCTCGGCGATCAGGTGGACCCGCGAGGTGTCGGTCATGTCGTAGGGGACGGCGAAGAGGGCGAAGCGCATCTGCTTGTCGTTGCCCGGCATGGGGAAGCTGGGGAACCACCAGTCGCCGGACTGGACGCCGTCCTTGACCGCCCCCTCGCCCACCCGGTAGACCACGGCCTCGCAGCCGCCCTGGTTGACGTAGTGGAAGCTGGAGGAGATCTGCAGCGTGGGCGGCGCCAGGCGCACCGGCAGCTTGACCTCCTGCACCACCGGGTCGGGCCGGCGGAAGAGCGAGCCCGCGCGCTCGGCGGTGACCCGGATGGTCGCCTCGCCGGCCCGCAGCCCCTGCACGGTCTCGCGGCCG
>JAICSG010000013.1 GCA_025937035.1 Thermoanaerobaculia bacterium
CATGTCCACCTGGAACGTGCCGTACCCGGAGGGGAAGTAGCCCGAGTAGCCGTTGAGCAGCGGCCGGTGGTGGTCGATCTGGGCGAGCATCCGCCAGGTCTCCACCTCGTAGTCGGAGACGTGCAGCCCTTGTGGCAGCGGGACGTGCGCCACGACCAGCTTCCCCGGCTGCTCGCGCAGCCATCGCGTCCAGGCGGTGCGGGGGCTCGCGGGGATCGGTGTCAGGACGCCGGCGGACGCGAGGTTCTCGGCCGCCGCCAGCACCCCCAGGGCGAGAGCGAGGACCCTGCCGGTGTTGCCGCGCCAGGAGGCGAGGCGGGCCAGGGCCAGCGCGGCCAGCGCCGCGAGCACCGCCTGGGAGACCGCCACGGCGCGGAACGGGCTGCGCAGCGTGCGTAAGCCGGGCACCACTTCCCGCAGGCTGGCGAAGGGACGCCAGTCCCCGATCCGCAGGTTGAGGCCGAGCGCGAGGAGCGCGCCCCCCACGGCGCAGGCGAGCAGGCAGGCGATCCAGATCCTCCGCTCCCCCTGGCGCCAGCCGAGCCAGGCTCCCGCCGCCCCCAGGCCGAGGAGGAGAAAGCCGGGGAAGAGCCCCCCGGTGTCCCCTGCGAAGGAGTCCTCGCGAGGCGGAAACGCCAGGCGGGAGGAAGCGGGGCGAGTCGTGAAGTCCTGAGCTTGAGCCGAGAGGGCTGCCACGACCTCCTCGGACCGAGAAAATCCGTACTTCTCATGGAAGGAGCTGACCGTGCGGGCGATGGGCGAGAGCGCGAGGGCTCCGAGGATCGCCATCGCGCCGAGCGTCGCGATCGAGCGGGCGCGGAACCGTTGCTCCGCCAGCGCCACGAGCCCGGCCAGGAGCAGGAACGGGAGGCTCAGGAGCGCCATCTGCTCCCCCGCGAGAAACTGCGCGGCGAACGCCAGCACCGCCAGCGCGGCGGGCCGCCACCCGCCCTCCTTGCCAAAGCGGATCAGGGCCGCCAGCGCCCAGATCGTGCCGAAGAGGGGGAGCACGGGGAGCACTCCCAGGACCTTGGCGGTGTAGGGGAGGGTGACGCCGGCGAGCGCCGCGAGGAGGGCCGCGCCGCGCGGCGCGCCGAGGGCCCGCGCCAGGCTCAGGGTGGCGAGGCCGTTGCAGACCAGGGTCAGCAGGATCGCCAGGTTGTAGACCACGGCCGGCGGAGCGCCCAGCCACCAGAGAGGCGAGAGGGCGACCCCTTGCAGGAGCATCGGCTCGGAGAAGGTGAAGGTCCCGGTGAGCGGATGGAAGATGGGCGCGTCCCAGAGCCCGAGGAGGCCGTGCGGCACGCGGTCCGCGTCCCACCACAAGCTCCAGAGATTGAACAGCGGGACGGTCGCCTCATGCTCGGTCCCCAGGGGCAGGGCGCTGGCGAGGGCGGGCAGGAGGGGCCAGGTGGTCACGATCGCCGCCAGCAGGCAGAGGGCGGCGGGGGCCAGACGGTGCGACAGGCGATGGATCATAGAGAGAAAGGCTCCAGGCGCGCCGGCGGGACCTCATTGCCACGCCGGCGCGTTCTGGATTCGGCAGAGAGTACTACTGCTTCTCGATCTCGCGGACGGCCCGCGTCACGTCGGCGGTCACGTCCTCCAGGCTGGCGCCCGCGAGGCCCGCGGCGAAGCTCTTCTCGACGACCGGAACCAGGCCGCGGCGGGTCACCTCATAGCGGCCCTCCGGAGCGATCACCATATAGGTGCCGTCGCCGCGGTCGGTCAGGAACAGCAGGTAGCGGTGGCCGATCTTGTAGCTCGGGTCCTCGTCGAAACGGTTGTCATTGTTGCCGTTCTGGAAGAGGACGAAGGACTCGCCAACGGCCAGATCGCCCTTGACGCCGCGCTTGACCTCGAAGCGCACCCGCTGCGTGGGGATGTTGTTGACCTCGTCGCCGGCCTCGGCGATGCTCCGGATGGGGTCGCCGTCGGTCACGTCGGTCGCCGTCGCGACGACGACGTGGGTGGACATGCGGGTGGCCTCACCGAGGGTGTGGGGGGTATTGACCCAGAAAGCGTGGAAGCGGGGAGCGCCCGCCTCGGGTCCGACGACCGGGTGCTCGGGCGTCCGGTTGGCCACCCGGGTGGCGTACATCGAGCCGATCTCGTTGATATTCGACTGGACGATGGTGTAGTGGGTGCCGATGTCGTACCAGTAGCCACCGCCCATGCAGCCGCCGTCATTGGAGTGGTCGAGACCGAAGGTGTGGCCGACCTCCTGGCAGTGGACGCCGCGGGCGGCGTTCGTGGTCCACGAATAGTAGGTGTTGAGCTGCGCGGTCGCCCGCAGGATGGTGCAACCGCTGTAGTTGGTGATGGTGGCGAGACCGCCCCAGCCGGTGTTGCCGGAGTTGGCGTTGAAGACGTAGGTCTCCTCGCCCGAGCTGACCGAAGAGAGATTGAGGATGGTCAGGTTGTTCCAGTCGCTGACCGCCTGGGACGCGCTGCTGGTGGTATTGCGGATCTTCACGTTCCGGTCCGCCTGAATCCAGCACCCCCACCGTTTCGCCTCCGCGGCCTGTCCCGCAAGCCCGGCGATGAGCAACGTCCCCACTACGAAAATCGCTTTCCTGTTCATGATCGATCGTTCCTCCAGCTCGACGTCTCCAACGTCAAAAAAAGGTTGAAATTCGCCTCCACCCCGACGGGCGGAGACACTCCTGCTTACAGCGGCTCCACCAGGACATCGGCGGAGCCGCGGAGCACCAGGATCAGGTTTCAACGAGCTTGCGACGATTTGAGAGAGCGTAACCTGCCGTTCAATAGCTGGGGGTGCTCGCTGGCGGAGGAGGCGAGCCGCTCCGGCCCGCGAATAAAACCGTTTTACGGTTATTTTACGGAAAGATACGTTTGCGGTGAAAATTATTTACGGTTGATTTACCGCCATGCCCGCCTGGACCGCCTGATCCTGGTATAGGAACGTCTTCTGAACGTTCGAGTACGGTTTGCCGTCCACCTCGGCGTAGGGGTAGATGAAGTAATTCAGTGGCTCGCCCGCCTGGGGCGGATTGAGGACGAGGTCCCGCCCGGTGGAAAACTGCACCCGGTTCTCGTCGTGGGCGCCGAAGAAGTAGGCGCGCTTGTCCAGGTGCTTGCGCGCCTCGGAGGCGTCGACCGGCACCCAGCCGAAGCCGGAGAGGTAGAACTCCGCCCAGCAGTGATAGCCCGGGATCTCCCCCTGGCCGCGCTCGGGCGGCAGCGGGAAGCCGATCGAGAAGCGGGCCGGGATGCCCGCGGCCCGGTTGAGGCCGATGAACAGGGCGTGGAAGTCGGTGCAGTTGCCCCGCTTGTTGTCACAGGCCCAGGTGATGTCGCCGTTCCCCCAGCCGGTGCCGCTCTTGTCGTAGGACATGTTGTCCACCACGTAGTCGTAGATGGCGCGGGCCTTCTCGAGGTCGGTCTTCTTTCCCGCGGTGATCTCGCTGGAGAGCTTGCGGACCCGGTCGTCGATCGGCACCCGCCGGTCGGGCCGCAGCCATTGCGCGACGTCCGCCGGACGGGGCGCCTTCGCGCGGGGGTTGTAGCGGGCGAAATCGTTGTGGAGGTACTCCTGGCGCCGCACGTGGACCTTCATCTCGATCGTGAGGTCGCGCATCTGGGGATCGGTCACGGCGACGTGGAGGATCGAGTTGCCGAGCCGCGGCTCCTTGAGCACCTCGTGCGGATAGGGAGAGGTGACCTCCGTGACTTTCACTTCCTGATGCGCGTCGCTCACCGGATAGGGGAGCCAGACGTCCACCTTGTGGGCGCCCGCTGGCAATTCGGTCACGTGAGCGCTGTAGGTGAGATCGAATTCCCGCGCCCGCGGCGCATCGGCCTGGGCGGAGAGAGCGAGCAGGGAGGAGACGGCGAGCAGGGGGGCACAGGGCAGCGGCCATTTCTTCATGAGATCTCTCCACGAGGATCGGTGGGGAATGGCGGAAGCGCGGGCGCTTCCGTTTTCCACCCATCATACGGATAATCGGTGTTTCGTCCAGGACCGTCGTCCCGAGCTCCGGGATGCACGAGGAAAAGGAAGGGTATGACCGAGCCTGAGCTCTCCGCGGCCGTGCTCCGCGCGATTCCCAAGGTGGACCGTCTGCTGGGAGCGGAGGAGCTGCGGCCTCTGCTCGCGGCCTACACGCGGGAGGAGGTGGTGCGGGAGATCCGCCGCGTCCTGGACGGGCTGCGGCGCGACGCCTCCCGGCTGGACGTGACAGACGTCGGCGTGGAGGCCGTCTCGCGGCGGGTCGCCCAGGGGCTGGCCCGCCGGGCCCTCCCCTACTACCGGCGGGTGGTCAACGGCACGGGGGTGATCCTGCACACCGGGATCGGCCGGGCGGTGCTGGCGCCGGAGGCCGTGGCGGCTCTGGCGGCGCTCGCCGGCCATCCCCAGCGCCTGGAGATCGACCTCGAGACCGGCGCCCGCGGCGGGCGCGACGAGGGGTGCGCGGCGCTGCTGCGCGAGCTCACCGGCTGCGAGGACGCCACCGTGGTCAACAACAACGCCGCCGCCACGCTCCTCCTCCTCGCCGCCACGGCCCGCGGCAAGGGGGTGGTGCTGTCGCGCGGCGAGCTGGTCGAGATCGGCGGCTCCTTCCGGATTCCGGAGGTGATGCAGGAGAGCGGAGCGATCCTCATTGAAGTGGGCACCACCAACCGGACCCATCTGCGGGACTACGCGGAGGCGATCGGCGAGACGACCGGGATGATCCTCAAGGTGCACACCTCGAACTACCGCGTGCAGGGCTTCACCGCCGAGGTGGAGATCGAGGAGCTGGCCGCCCTGGGGCGGGAGCGCGGGATTCCGGTGGGGCACGACCTGGGATCGGGGTGCGCGGTCGACCTGGCGGGCCGGGGGATCACGGGCGAGCCGCTGCTGCGGCGCTCGGTGGCGGCTGGGGCCGACCTCGTCTGCTTCAGCGGCGACAAGCTCCTGGGCGGCCCGCAGGCGGGCATCATCCTGGGCCGCCGGGAGGCCGTCGAGCGCTGCCGGCGCCACCCCCTCTTCCGGGCGATGCGACCGGGCCGGCTCGTCTACACCGCCCTGGAGGCGACGCTGCGCCTCTACGGCGCGGGGGAGGAGGCGGCCTTCGAGCGCGTGCCGGTGTTGCGGCAGCTCACCGGGCCGGCCGCGAGCCTGCGGCCGCGGGCGCGCCGCCTGGCCCGGAAGCTGGCCGGCTGTCCGGGGATCACGGCCTCGGCGGTCCCCTGCGCCTCCCAGGCCGGGAGCGGCGCCCTGCCCGCCCGGGAGATCGAGAGCTGGGGGGTGCGGGTGGTCCCCGTCTCCGGCTCCGCGCAGGAGCTCGCGGCCGGGCTCCGCACCGGGGACCCCGCGATCCTGGCCCGGGTGCATGAGGAGGCCGTCCTGTTCGATGTCCGCACGCTGAGCGACGAGGAGCTGGACCTGGTCGCCGGCAGGCTCCGCGCCCTGGCGCATCAGTAACCTCCGCGGGATTTCTCTGACCGTCGCCGGGCGCTTTCGTAACGATTCCTCCAGGCCCTCGCACGATCGATCGGATGCCGGCCATTTTTCACATTTTTTTCTCTTCAAGCGATCGCGGATCGCGGCCCAACCTGGTGCTCTTCTCTCTTATAAATATTGTGTAAGTACTTGTAAAACAAGACTGTCCCGGTTTCCTGCTCTCGGCGCACTTCCCTTTGTTGTCGCGGCCCGCGATTAGCCGCGCAAGCTCGTAAGCTTTGACGCAATTGGCAGGTCGAAAAATCTTCTCGTTGTCTCGTTTTTCTGACCGCAGGCGCTGGCTGCACCCGCCCTTTCCAGGGTGGCTTTCCCGCCCCTCGATGGGGAGGGGGCCGCGGGAGCCATCGTCCCGGGCCGCTGATCCGAGGACAGAGAGGAGCCAGGAAGTAACCTATGAGTGAGACGCCATTCGGCCCCACACCCCAAGCCAAAACCCTGGTGGAGCTGTTGAGCCGGCGGGCGCAGGCCCAGCCGGAGCGGAGAGCCTACACCTTCCTCCTCGACGGCGAGCGGGAAGGAGTCCATCTCTCGTACGGCGAGCTCGACCGCCAGGCGCGGTCGATCGCCGCCCGGCTGCAGGCGCTGGGGGTGCAGGGGGAGAGGGCTCTCCTCCTGTATCCGCCGGGGTTGCAGTACGCGGCGGCCTTCTTCGGCTGCCTGTACGCGGGGGTCACCGCCGTGCCGGTCTATCCGCCGCGGCCGAACCGCCCCGATCCGCGCTTCCTGGCCATCCTCTCGGACGCCCGCGCCCGGGTCGTGCTCACCACCTCCGCGATCCTGCCCAACGCCGAGCGCCTGCTCAGGAGCCAGGCGCCGGTCGTCTGGCTGGCCACGGACGGGCTCGACGAGGGGACGGAGGAGTGGCTGGAGCCGGGGGTGGCGCCGGAGGACATCGCCTTCCTCCAGTACACCTCGGGGTCGACCTCGGCCCCCAAGGGGGTGATGGTCAGCCACGGCAACCTGATCCACAACGAGCAACTGATTCAAGCGGCCTTCGGAATGGGGCCGGATTCGGTGGTGGTCGGCTGGCTGCCGCTCTACCACGATATGGGGCTGATCGGGAACCTGCTGCAGCCGCTCTGGGCGGGCTGCTCCTGCGTCCTGATGTCGCCCGTCGACTTCCTGCAGAGGCCGCTGCGGTGGCTGGCGGCGGTGTCGCGCTACGGCGGCACCGTGTCGGGGGGGCCGAATTTCGCCTACGACCTGTGCGCCCGCAAGATCCGGCCGGAGGACCGGGCCGGGCTCGACCTGTCGCGCTGGGAGGTGGCCTTCAACGGCGCCGAGCCGGTGCGGGCCGAGACTCTCGACCGCTTCGCCGCGGCCTTCGCGCCCTGCGGCTTCCGCCGCGAGGCGTTCTTCCCCTGCTACGGCCTGGCCGAGGCCACGCTGTTCGTCACCGGGGCTGGCCGCGAGGAGCCGCCGGTGGTCGGCCGCTTCCGCGCTCCGGATCTCGAGCGGAACCGGGCGGTGGCGGACGACGCGGGCCGGGCGCTGGTGAGCAGCGGCCGGGCCACGCCGCCGCCGGTGGGGCAGGAGGTGGCGATCGTCGATCCCGAGACCCGCCTGCCGCTGGCCGAGGGCGCGGTGGGGGAGATCTGGGTGGCCGGCCCGAGCGTGGCCCAGGGGTACTGGAGCCGCCCGGAGCCGAGCGAGGCCACCTTCCGAGCGTTTATCGCCGATGGCGCCGGCGGCGAGAGGCCCTTCCTGCGCACCGGCGATCTCGGCTTCCTCTCCGGCGGCGAGCTGTTCGTCACCGGCCGCGCCAAGGACCTGATCATCATCCGCGGCCGCAACCACTATCCGCAGGACATCGAGCTGACGGTGGAGAGCTCCCATGCCGCCCTGCGCCCCGGCTGCTGCGCCGCCTTCGCGGTCGAAGAGGGGGGCGAGGAGCGGCTGGTGATCGTCCAGGAGGTGCGGCGGGAGGCGGCGCGCGGCGCCGACCTGAGCGCGGCGCTGGAGGCGATCCGCCGCGGCGTGGCCGAGGAGCATGAGGTCCAGCTCCAGGCGGTGGTGCTGATCCGACCGGCCAGCCTGCCCAAGACGTCGAGCGGCAAGGTGCGGCGGAGCGCCTGCCGCGCCGCCTTCCTCCAGGGGAGCCTCGACGTGGTCGCCGCCTGGGAGGCCGAGGGGAGCTCCACCGCCGTCCTCGACCTCGCCGGCCGGGAGGAGGACGTGACGACCGAGGAGGGGGCGCGCTCCTGGCTCGCCGCCGAGGTGGCGGCGCGGGCGGGCGTGCCCCGCTCGGCGATCGACGTCCGCGAGCCGCTCTGGCGCTACGCGCTCGACTCGCTCAACGCCATGGAGCTGGCGCACGCCGTGGAGGAGCGGCTGGGAGCGCCCGTGCCCATGGAGGCCTTCTTCGCCGGGGCGAGCGCCACCGATGTGGTCGCCCAGGCGTTCGCCGGCCGGGCCGCCGCTCCGCCCGCGGCCCTGCCGCCGGCTCCGGCGAGCCCCGAGCGTCCGCTCTCCCACGGCCAGCGGGCGCTCTGGCTGCTCCACCAGCTCGATCCGGCGAGCGCCGCCTACAACGTCCCCGGCCTGGTGACGATCGAGGGGGAGCTCGACACCGGGGCTCTGCGGAGCGCCTTCCAGGCGATCGTCGACCGCCACCCCGTGCTGCGCTCGACCTTCGCGGCGCCCCAGGGGGAGCCGGTGCGGCGGGTCCAGGATCATCTCGCGGTGCCGTTCGCCATCGAGAACGTCTCCCGCTGGACCGCCGAGGAGCTGGAAAGGCGGCTCGACGAGGAGGCCAACCGGCCGTTCGACCTGGAGGCCGGGCCGCTGCTGCGCGTCCACCTGTTCGAGCGCTCCAAGCAGGAGCACCTGCTGCTGGTGGTGCTCCACCACATCGTCACCGACTTCTGGTCGCAGGGGCTGCTGCTCCAGGAGCTCGACCTGCTCTACCCGGCGGCCCGGGCCGGGGAGGACGCGGCGGTCCCGCCGCCGGCGCCCCGCTACGCGGAATTCGTCCACTGGCAGCGGGAGATGCTGGCGGGGGAGATGGGAGAGCGCCTGCGCTCCTACTGGCGGGAGCGCCTGGCCGGCGAGCTGCCGGCGCCCGACCTGCCGGCCGACCGGCCGCGCCCGCCGGTGCAGACCTACGTGGGAGCCACCCGCCGGACCGGCCTGCCGCGCGAGCTCTCGTCCCGCCTGGCGGCGATCGGCCGCGAGCGCGGGGCCACCCTGTTCATGACCCTGCTGGCCGCCTTCAAGGTGCTGCTCTACCGCTACACCGGACAGGCGGACCTGCTGGTGGGCGTGCCGACCACCGGGCGCACCCGCGCCGGTTTCGCCGGGACCGTCGGCTATTTCGTCAATCCGGTGGTGCTGCGCAGCGATCTGCGGGAGAGCCCCGGGTTCGGCGAGCTCCTCCACCAGGTCCGCCGCAACGCCCTGGGCGCCTTCGAGCACCAGGACTTCCCCTTCCCGCTGCTGGTGGAGGACCTGCAGCCGGAGCGCGACCCCAGCCGCTCCCCCCTGTTCCAGGTGATGTTCGTGCTGCAGAAGGCGCCGTCGCTCAAGGGGCAGGACCTCACCCCCTTCGCCCTCAACGAGGAGGGGGCGCGGCTGGTGGTCGGCGGGCTGCCGATGGTCTCCATGCCGCTGCCGGAGCGGATCGCCCAGCTCGACCTCACAGTCTCGGTGGGGGAGATCCGCGGCGAGCTGGTGGTGGCTTTCAACTACAACACCGACCTGCTCGACGCCGCCACGGTGGATCGCATGGCGCGCCACTTCGAGACCCTGCTCGCCGGGATCGCCGGCGACCCCGGGAGCCGGATCGCCGACCTGCGGCTGCTGACCGAGCGCGAGCGCTACCAGATGCTGGTGAAGTGGAACCATACCCGGGCCTACTACCCCGAGGCGGCGCTGATCCACGGCCTGTTCGAGGCGCAGGTGGATCAGACCCCCGCGCTGCCGGCGGTGATCTTCCGGGGCGAGGAGATGATCTACCGGGAGCTCGACCGGCGGGCCAACCAGCTCGCCCATCACCTGATCGCGCGGGGGGTGAGGCCGGAGGAGGTCCTCGGCGTCTGCGCCGAGCGCTCGCCCGAGCTGATCGTCGGCATCCTCGGCATCCTCAAGGCGGGGGCGGCCTACCTGCCGCTCGATCCCGAGTATCCGCGCGAGCGGCTGGCCTACATGCTGGAGGACGCCGGAGTCTGCCGGGTGCTCGCCCAGGAGGGGCTGCGGGAGCTGCTGCCGCGCAACCGGCAGATCCTCCCCCTCGACGCCGGCTCCCTGGCGGGGGACGAGCCGCGCCCGGCCCCGCGCGGGCTGGCCGACAACACCGCCTGCGTCATCTACACCTCCGGCTCCACGGGGCAGCCCAAGGGGGTGATGCTCACCCACCGCAACCTGGTGAACATGATCGTCTCGTTCATCCGCAGCTACAGCCCGGACGAGAGCGACCGCATGCTGCCGCTGACCTCGATCGCCTCCGCCAGCTTCGTGGGCGAGATCTTCCCCATCCTGTGCGCCGACGGCGCCCTGGTGCTGCCGGACCGCGAGGAGGTCCTCGACACCGCCCGCCTGATCGAGCTGATCGTCCGCAGCCAGGTGTCGATCCTCTCCACCGTGCCGTCGCTGATCGCCACCCTGAACGCGATGCGGGACGAGCTGCCCAAGCTGCGGCTGATCCTCGCCGGCGGCGAGGCGCTGGCCGCCGGGGACGTCGACCGCATCCTCGAATCCGCCACCATCGTCAACGGCTACGGCCTGACCGAGACCTCGATCTGCTCGACCTACTACCCCGTGGGGATGGCCGACCTGCAGGCCGGGGGCGCGCTGCCGATCGGCCGGCCGCTGATGAACCACCAGCTCTACGTGCTCGGCCCCGGCTTGAGCCTGATGCCGGTCGGCTGCACGGGCAGCCTCTACATCGCCGGCGACGGGGTGGCCCGCGGCTACCGGAGCAATCCGGCGCTGACGGCGGACCGCTTCGCGCCCGATCCGTTCGAGCCGGGGGGCCGGATGTACCGCACCGGCGACCTGGCGAGCTGGCTGCCGGACGGCAACCTCCTGTTCCGGGGCCGCGCCGACCAGCAGGTCAAGGTGCGCGGCTTCCGCGTCGAGCTGGGGGAGATCGAGAGCGTGCTCGCGGCCTGCCCCGGCGTGGCCGCGGCGGCGGTGGTGCTGCGCCAGGAGGCGGGGGAGAAGCGGCTGGTGGCCTATGTGGCGGCCGGGCCGGGGGAGCCGCCCACGGCCGGCGCTCTGCTCGCCGAGCTGCGCGACAAGCTGCCGGAGTACATGGTGCCGGCGGCGTTCGTCTTCCTGCCGGCGCTGCCGCTGTCGCCCAACGGCAAGGTGGATGTCCGCGCCCTGCCGGCGCCGGAGCGGGTGCGCCCCGACCTGGAGACGGCCTACGCGGCGCCCAAGAGCGAGCTGGAGCGGATCATCGCCGCCGTCTGGCAGGAGGAGCTCAAGGTCGAGAGGGTGGGCATCCACGACAACTTCTTCGACCTCGGCGGCCACTCGCTGCTGCTCGCCCGCGTCCACGCCCGGCTGCGCGAGGCGCTGGCCCGCGACATCTCGCTCGTCGAGCTGTTCAAGAATTCCACGGTGAGCGCGCTGGCGGCGGCGCTCTCCGCGCCGGCCGCGCCCGAAACGGCGCGGCGTCCGGCGGCGGTGGCCGAGCCGCGGCGCCCCGGCCGGCAGGAGCGGGCGGAGGTCGAGATCGCGGTCGTCGGCCTCGCCGGCCGCTTCCCCGGCGCCAGGACCGTCGACCAGCTCTGGGACAACCTGCGGAACGGCCGGGAGGCGATCCGCTTCTTCACCGACGAGGAGCTGATCGAGGCCGGCGTCGATCCCGAGCTGGTGGCGAACCCCGACTACGTGAAGGCCAAGGGGGTGCTGGGGGACGTCGACCTGTTCGACGCCGGCCTGTTCGGCCTCTCGCCGCGCGAGGCCGAGCTGATGGATCCGCAGCACCGCGTCTTCCTCGAGTGCTGCTGGGAGGCGCTCGAAAGGGCGGGGTACAACTCGGGGCGGCCGGCCGGCCGGGTCGGGGTGTTCGGCGGCGCCAGCATGAACACCTACCTGATCACCAACCTGCTCTCGCACCTGGAGCTGGTGGCCTCGGCCGACACTCTGCAGGCGTCGCTGGGCAACGACAAGGACCCGCTGACCTCGCGGGTCTCCTACAAGCTCAACCTCAAGGGGCCGAGCATCACCATCCAGAGCGCCTCCTCGACCTCGCTGGTGGCGGTCCACGTGGCCTGCCAGAGCCTGATCAACCGCGACTGCGACATGGCGCTGGCAGGGGGCGTCTCGATCCACCTGCCGGAGATCTCCGGCTACATGTTCCACGAGGGGGGCACCACCTCCCCCGACGGCCACTGCCGCACCTTCGACGCCCGCGCCAAGGGGTTCGTCAGCGGCCACGGCTGCGGCATCGTGGTGCTCAAGCGGCTGGCCGACGCCCTGCGCGACGGCGACCACGTCCACGCGGTGATCAAGGGGTCGGCCTGCAACAACGACGGCTCGCTCAAGGTCAGCTACACCGCGCCCAGCGTCGACGGCCAGGTCGAGGTCTACTCGATGGCCTACGCCAACGCCGGGGTCACCCCCGACACGCTGACCTACGTCGAGTGCCACGGCACGGCGACGCCGATGGGGGACCCGATCGAGATCGCCGCCCTGACGCAGGCGTTCCGCGCCCACACCGGCCGCCGGGGCTACTGCGCCATCGGCTCGCTGAAGTCGGCCATCGGCCACCTCGACTCGGCGGCCGGGGTCTGCGGCCTGATCAAGACGGTGCTCGCCCTGGAGCACAGGCAGATCCCGCCCAGCCTGCACTTCGAGCGGCCCAACCCGCAGATCGACTTCGCCAACAGCCCGTTCTTCGTCAACGCCGCGCTACGCGACTGGGAGACCGACGGCCAGCCGCGGCGCGCCGGCGTGACCTCGCTGGGCATGGGCGGGACCAACGCCCACGTGATCCTGGAGGAGGCGCCGCTGGCGGAGCCCTCGGGCCCCTCGCGGCCCTGGCAGCTGCTGCTCCTCGCCGCCCACGCCGAGCCGGCCCTGGAGGACGCCACCACGGAGCTGGCGGGGTTCCTCGACGGCCATCCGCTGCTCGACCTGGCGGACGTCACCTACACGCTCCAGGTCGGCCGGCGGCCGTTCGCGCACCGCCGGGCGCTGCTCTGCCGCGACCTGGAGGACGCAGCGCGGGCGCTCGGGTCGCGCGATCCCGAGCGCCTCCTGACCACCCGGCAGGAGGCGGGGGACCGGCCGGTGGTCTTCCTGTTCACCGGCCAGGGGTCGCAGTACCCCAACATGGCGCGCGGCCTCTACGCGGGGGAGCCGACCTTCCGCGGCGAGGTCGACCGCTGTTGCGACGTGCTGCGGCCGCACCTGGGGCTCGACCTGCGGGAGCTGCTCTTCCCGGCGCCCGGCGACGAAGCGGCGGCGGCCGGGCGGCTGCGCCAGACCGCCATCTCGCAGCCGGCCCTGTTCGTGGTCGAGTACGCCCTCGCCACCCTCTGGATGCAGTGGGGGGTGCGCCCGCAGGCGATGATCGGCCACTCGATCGGCGAGTACGTGGCCGCCTGCCTGGCCGGCGTCTTCTCGCTGCGCGACGCCCTGGCGCTGGTGGCCGCCCGCGGCCGCATGATGCAGCGGCTCCCCGGCGGCTCGATGCTCGCCGTGCCGCTCCCCGAGGCCCAGGTGCTGCCGCTCTTGGGCGGGGAGCTGTCGCTCGCCGCCGTCAACCGGCCGTCGCTCTGTGTGGTGGCGGGGCCCGCCCCGGCGGTCGAGGCGCTGCGCGAGCGGCTGGCGGCGCGGGGGATCGACGGCCGCCTGCTGCACACCTCGCACGCCTTCCACTCGGCGATGATGGAGCCGATCCTGGAGCCGTTCGCCGAGCGGGTGCGCAAGGTCAAGCTGACGCCGCCGCGCAGCCCCTTCCTGTCGAACGTCACCGGCACCTGGATCCGCCCCGAGGAGGCGACCGATCCCAGCTACTGGGCCGATCACATCCGCCTCCCCGTGCGCTTCGCCGACGGCGCGGCCGAGCTGCTGCGCGAGCCCAACCGGGTGTTCCTGGAGGTCGGCCCCGGCAACGTGCTGACCACCCTGGTGCGACAGCACCCGGCGCGCACGCCGGCCCAGACGGTCCTGCCGTCGCTGCGCCACCCGCGGGAGGCGGCGGACGACACCGCCTTCCTGCTCGGCACGCTCGCCCGCCTCTGGCTCTCCGGCGTCGAGATCGACTGGAGCGGCTTCTACGCCCACGAGCGGCGGCGGCGGGTGCCGCTGCCGACCTTCCCCTTCCAGCGCCAGCGCTACTGGGTGGAGCCGCGCAAGGCCGAGGGGCGCGCCCGCGCGGTCGGACGGCGGACGCGGGACCTCGCCGGCTGGTCCTACGCTCCGGTCTGGAAGCGGACCCCGCCGGCGCCGGCCGCCGCGGAGGGCGAATCCGCCGGCGCCGTGCTGGTCTTCCTCGACGATCAGGGGCTGGGGAGGGAGATCGTCCGCCTGCTGGAGAGCCAGGGGCGGGAGGTGATCGCCGTGAGCCCCGGGGACGCCTTCGCGAGGACGGGGGAGCGGGCCTTCACCCTCGACTCCTGGAGCGCCGCCTCCTACGACCTGCTGCTCGCCGAGCTCGACGAGCGGCCGGGCTCGGTCCTGCACCTCTGGAACGTCACCGCCGGTCCCGCGGGCGCCTCCCTGCAAGAGGCCGAGCAGACCCTGGCGCGCGGCTTCTTCAGCCTGGCCTTCCTGGCGCAGGCGCTGGGCAAGCAGAGCCTGAGCGAGCCGGTGCGGGTGCTGGCGGTGTCGACCGGCCTCCACGGCGTCACCGGCGAGGAGGTCCTGCAGCCGCTCAAGGCGGCGCTGCTCGGTCCCTGCCAGGTGATCCCGCGCGAGCACCCCGGCCTGGCCTGCCGGAGCCTCGACGTGGTGCCGCCGGCCTCCGGCGAGGGTTGGGCCGCGCTCGCCAGCCGGGTCCTGCGGGAGCTCGCCGCGGAGGAGACCGCGGGGGAGCCGGTGGCGGCGCTGCGCGGCGCCTTCCGCTGGACCCGGGAGCTGGAGCCCCTGCCGCTGCCCGCGGTGGCGGGGTCTCCCGCCCGCCTGCGGCAGGGGGGCGTCTACCTGATCACCGGCGGCCTCGGCGCCCTGGGGCTGGAGGTGGCCGGCCTGCTGGCCCGCGAGGCGGCGGCGAAGCTGGTGCTGGTGGGCCGCACGCCCTTCCCCGATCGCGGGAGCTGGGATTCCTGGCTCGCCGCCCACGGGGAGGAGGACCCCGTCTCGCGGCGGATCCGCAAGCTGCTCGCCATCGAAGCCGAGGGGGGAGAGGTGATGACGGCGGCCGCCGACGTCGCGGATCTCCTGGCGATGGCGGCGGCGCGCGACGCCGCGGTGGCCCGCTTCGGCGCCATCCATGGCGTGATCCACGCCGCCGGCCGGGCGGGCGGCGGCGTCCTCCAGGTCAAGACCCGGGCGGCGGCCGAGGCGGTGCTCGCCCCCAAGGTGAAGGGCGCCCTGGTGCTCGACGAGCTCTTCCAGGGGTGGCCGCTCGACTTCATGGTCCTCTTCTCGTCGATCACCGCGGTGCTCGCCCAGCCCGGCCAGGCCGACTACGCGGCCGCCAACGCCTTCCTCGACGCCTTCGCCCAGGAGCGGAGCGCCCGCGGCGCCTTCACCCTGGCGCTCGGCTGGGACGCCTGGCGGGAGGTGGGCATGGCGGTCGACACCGCCGTGCCGGCGGAGCTGCGGGCCTGGCGCGAGCAGGAGCTGAAGCTGGGGATGTCCACCGCCGAGGGCCTGGAGGTCTTCCGCCGGGCCCTGGCCTCCCCGTCGCCCTGGCTGGTGATCTCCACCCAGGACCTCGCGGCCCGGCGCGAGCAGAACCGCGCGGAGGGCACCTTCGAGGCGCTCGACCGGGCCGTCCAGGAGGGGCGCGCCTCCCACCCCCGGCCGCCGCTCGCCAACGCCTACGTGGCGCCGCGCGACGAGGCGGAGGAGCGGATCGCGGCGGTCTGGCAGGACCTGCTGGGGATCGAGCCGGTGGGGGTGCACGACAACTTCTTCGATCTCGGCGGCAACTCGCTGATGGCGATCCGCATCATCGCGCGGCTGAAGAGCGACCTGGAGGTGGACGTCTCCGAGGTCAGCATCTTCGAAGGCCCGACCGTGGCGGCCCTCGCCCGGCTCCTCGCCCCCGAGGAGGAGGAGGTCGAGACCTATGAAGGACGGCGCAGCCGCGGCGAGCGGCGGCGGGCGGCCCGCAAGGGGCGGCGCGCCACGGCGGAGGTTTCGTAACGGATGGCGCGCGAGCTCGAAGATCTCGAAGAGGCGGTCGCGGTCGTGGGCATGGCCGGGCGCTTCCCCGGCGCCCGCGACCTGAAGGAATTCTGGCGCAACCTCCGCGCCGGGGTGGAATCGGTGCGCTTCCTCTCCCGCGAGGAGATGGCGGCGCTCGGCGCCCCCGCCGGCGCGGCGGACGACCCCGCCTGGGTGCCGGCGGTGGCGATGCCGGACGGCATCGACGAATTCGACGCCCCGTTCTTCGGCATCAGCCACCGGGAGGCGGAGATCCTCGATCCGCAGCAGCGGCTCTTCCTGGAGGCCTGCTGGGCGGCGCTGGAGGACGCGGGCCATGCCCCGGGCTCGGCCACGGCTGCCGAGGAGGTCGTCGCCGTCTTCGCCGGCGCCACCACCAGCACCTACCTGCTGTTCAACCTGGCGCGCAACCCCCAGGTGGCCGCCACGGTCGATCCGCTGCAGCTCATCGTCGGCAACGCCGTCGACTCGCTGACGACGCGGGTCTCCTACAAGCTGAGCCTGACGGGGGCGAGCCAGGCGGTGCAGTGCGCCTGCTCGAGCTCGCTGGTGGCGGTCCACTTCGCCTGCCAGAGCCTGCTCAACCAGGAGTGCGACATGGCGCTCGCCGGCGGCGTCTCGATCAACGTCGGGCAGAGGGGGGGCTACCGTTTCCAGGAGGACTCGATCCTGGCGCCGGACGGCCACTGCCGGGCCTTCGACGCCGCGGCCCGCGGCACGGTCTTCGGCGGCGGCGTGGGGGTGGTGGTGCTGAAGCGGCTGGCGGACGCGCTGGCCGACCGCGACACGGTGCGCGCCGTGATCCTGGGCTCGGCGGTGAACAACGACGGCGGGCTCAAGGCCGGCTACACGGCGCCGGCGGTCGAGGGGCAGGCGGGGGTGGTGGCCGAGGCCCTCTCGGTGGCCGGCGTCGACCCGGAGACCATCGGCTACATCGAGGGGCACGGCACCGGCACCGCCCTCGGCGACCCGGTCGAGATCCAGGCGCTCGCCAAGGCGTTCCGCTCGTTCACCCCCAAGCGCGGCTTCGCCGCCCTGGGCACGGTGAAGAGCAACATCGGCCACCTCGACATCGCGGCCGGGATCGCCGGCCTGATCAAGACCGTCCTCGCCCTGGAGCACGGCGAGATCCCGCCCAGCCTCCACTTCGAGCGGCCGAATCCGCGGATCGACTTCGCGGCGAGCCCGGTCCACGTCAACGCCGCGCTCACCCCCTGGAAGCGCGGCGCCGCGCCCCGCCGGGCGGGGGTCAGCTCGTTCGGCTTCGGCGGCACCAACGCCCATGTGAGCCTCGCGGCGGCGCCGGAGGCTCCGGCGCGGCCGTCCTCGCCCGGCCGGCCGTGGCACCTCCTGGTCCTCTCGGCCAAGACCCAGGCGGCTCTGGCGGCGGCGGCCCGCAACCTGGCGGAGCATCTGCGGGAGCGCCCGGAGACCGACCTCGGCGATGCCGCCTTCACCCTGCTCGCCGGCCGGCAGGCCTTCGAGCATCGCCTGGCGGTGGTCTGCCGCGACGCCGCCGACGCCGCGGCCCGCCTGGCCGGGCCCGACCCGGAGAGGGCGCTGAGCGCGGCGGAGGAGACCGGCGACCCCGAG
>JAICSG010000108.1 GCA_025937035.1 Thermoanaerobaculia bacterium
CGGCCCCGATCAGCAGGGACCAGCGCCGGACCTCCCCGCAGCGGAAGCGCTCCAGGGTGCAGGCGCCCAGATAGGAAAAGCAGAACGAGAGCGGCAGCAGGAGCCGATGGCTCGCCAGGATCAGGAGCAGCAGGCAGACGGCGGCGATCCCCAGCGCCAGCCGCTCCTGGGGGAACCGGCGCCGGGCCCGCACGGCGAGCAGGGCGGCGAGGAGGGTCGCCGTCCCCACGAACCCGCTGGCGTCCTCGTTGGTGTTGGTCAGCCCCCAGTAGTCGACGAAGCGGCTGTTGCCGTAGGCGTTGGGAGCCACCAGAGGAAGGTAAGTCTTGGCGAGGGCCCCGCCGTCCCGGCGAGAGGGATGGGGGGAGGGCTGCCCTATCCGCGCCGCCCGCATCGTCTTGGGAAGGTACTCGGCCGCGGGCAGGAGGACGGGCGCCGCCATCATCCCGGCCACCAGCATCGCCACTCCCGCCCGCCGAGCCAGCGCCCACCGCAACCCCTTGGACCGGTCGAAGATCCGGCCCGCGAGGAAGGCCAGGGCCACCGCCAGGGCGTAGAGGATGGTCTCCGGATGCCCTCCGAGCAGCAGGGCGAGGGTGCCCAGCGTCAGCAGGAGGGCGTCCCGGCGCCTCCCGGGATCGTCGCAGCGGGCGATCCCGTAGAGGACGAGCGGCAGGAGCGCCGCCGAATTGGCGATCGGCCACCCCAGCCAGAGGAGGAGGAAGCCGCCGAGGCCGAAGGCGAGCGAGCCGGCGAGGGCCGGGGCCTCCCCCAGCCCCTGCCGGCGCATCCAGAGGAAGCCGAAGATCAGGGCGAAGAGCACCCGCAGCGCCGCCACCACCCCGGCGGCCCGGAACAGCGGGAGGGGGTACCCGAGCAGCACCAGGGGCTGGAAGGCCTGGGATTGCGGATCGGCGAGGAGCGGCATGCCCGCTCCGGCATAGCGGTTCCAGAGCGGCCAGCGGCCGTCCTCGAAGGCGTCGCGGACCCGTTCGAGGGACGGGGTGACGAGCTGGATGAGATCACCCTGGAGAAGGTTGCCGTGGGGGTGGGTGGGCGCGAGCCGCTGGAAGGGGACCGTGCCGCGCAGGCCGTCCAGGGGCAGGAGGAGGCCGCCGCCCCCGAGGACCGGCCCGAGGAGGATCACGATCGCCAGCGCGAAGACGGCGAGCACCCGCGCCGGCACCGCGTCGTACCAGCGGCGGAGCGCCGCGGCGAGCGATACTCCGACCACCGCCACCCAGAGGGCGGGAAGCAGGTCCACCAGGCTCCAGCCGGTCACGAGTGGATGATACATTCCCCCCAACCATGTTCCGGGTCGCCTTCCAGATCTTCCGTTTCCGCGGGCTCCTCGCGACCCTGACCTCCCGCGAGCTCAAGGCGCGCTACCGGGGCTCGGTGCTGGGCTTCCTCTGGTCGCTCGCCAACCCGCTGCTGCTGCTGGCGGTCTACACCTTCGTCTTCAGCGTGGTCTTCAAGCCGGGGGACCGGGGGGGCATGACCCCCTACGCGCTGTTCCTGGTGAGCGGCCTCTTCCCCTGGATCTGGACGCAAGCCTCGGCGCTGGAGGGGTCGATGTCTCTGCTCGCCAACTCGGGGCTGATCCGCAAGGCGGTCTTCCCGGCCGAGCTGCTGCCCATGGTGGCGGTGCTCTCGAACTTGGTCCACTTCCTGTTCGCCCTACCGATCGTGATCACCGCGATCCTGGCCGGGCGCATCCTGGGCTATCCGGTCGGGGGGATCTCGCTGGTGGCGCTGCCGGCGGTGGTCCTCCTGCACCTGCCCATGGTCTCCGGGCTGGCTCTGGGGGCGGCGGCGCTCACCGTCCACTTCAAGGACGTGCGGGACCTGCTGTCCAACCTGCTGACCCTGCTCTTCTTCCTCACCCCCATCCTGTTCTCCCTCGACAGCATCCGCCACCTCGCCCCCATCTGGTGGGCGGTGCGGCTCAACCCCTTCACCCCGTTCATCCTGGCCTACCAGGACGTGCTCTTCCGGGGCCAGATCCCCGATCCCCTGCTGTGGACCCAGATGGCCCTGGTGAGCCTCGTCCTCTGGGCCTTCGGCGCCGGGCTCTTCGAGCGGCTGCGCGAGACGCTGGTGGAGGTCGCTTGATCCAGGAGAAGCCAGATCCCGGCCTGGAGTCCCCGGCCGTCGAGCCTCCCGAGGTGATCCGGGTCGAGGGGGTCTCCAAGCTCTACCGCCGGACCCTGCCCGGGGACCGGCTGCGCACGCTGAAGAGCGCCCTGGTGGGCCGGAGCCTGGCGAGCGGCCTCAAGCCGGAGGAGTCGATCGCCGCCCTGGAGCAGGTCGACTTCGCCGTCCACCGGGGGGAGGCCTTCGGGGTGATCGGGGGGAACGGCTCGGGGAAGTCGACCCTGCTCAAGCTGGTGGCGGGCATGCTCAAGCCCACCACCGGGCGGATCACGGTCGCCGGCCGGGTGGCGGCGCTGATCGAGCTGGGGGCCGGCTTCCATCCCGAGATCTCGGGGCGGGAGAACGTCTTCATCAACGGCGCCGTGCTGGGGCTCACCCGCAAGCAGATCGAGCGCCGCTACCAGGACATCGTCGAGTTCTCCGGATTGGGCGACTTCATGGAGGAGCCGGTCAAGAACTACTCCTCGGGGATGTACGTCCGCCTGGGGTTCGCGGTGGCGGTCAACACCGATCCCGACGTCCTGCTGGTGGACGAGGTGCTGGCCGTGGGGGACGAGGCCTTCGCCCACCGCTGCCTGCGGCGGATCGAGGAATTCCTCGCCAGCGGCAAGACCCTGCTCCTGGTGAGCCACTCCCTCGATCTGGTCGAGGGGGTCTGCGACCGGGTGCTCTGGCTCGACAACGGCCGCCAGCGCCTGGTGGGGGAGCCCCGCCGGGTGATCGACGCCTACCGCCAGGAGGTGGCCGAGCGCGAGGGGGAGGAGCACCTGGCGGCCAACCGGCGGCGCGAGCAGGCGGGTGAGGAGGTCCCGGAGGAGCTCCGCTGGGGGTCGCGGGAGGCGGAGATCCTCTCCATCCGCCTGCTCGCTGGCGGGGAGGAGCGTTACCACGTGACCACGGGGGAGGACGTCGTCTTCGAGATCCGCGCCCGCGCCGACAAGCCCCTGGACGATTTCGTCTTCGGCGTGGCGATCTCCACCCCCCGCTCCTTCGAGGTCTGGGGGACCAATACGGACATGGAGGGCTACGCGGCCGGCCATTTCGAGGGGGAGGCGGTGGTGCGCCTCGCCTGCCCGGCCCTCCGCCTCGCCCCCGGCGAGTACGTGGTGGACGTGGCCGTGCACTCCAGGGAAGGCGCCCCCTACGACTACCAGCGCCGGGCTCTCACCTTCACCGTGACGGCGCCCACCAGCGGGGTGGGGGTGTACTTCCCCGAGCACCGGTGGGAGGTGGAGGGGGGGCTGGAGTGGGCGGGCCCGGACCCCGGGGAGCCTTGAAACCCTTACCCCTCTTCTCCACAATGCCGCTTCATGTTTTTCCGCCTCAAAATCCATTTTCGAGGCTGTTTTTCGGCTTTGGACCCTGTTCGGCTCGTTTTTGAGCCTCGTTTTCGGCTTTTAACCCTATTGGAGGTTTTTTGAGAGCTCCGCGGCCGCGGAGCAGGGTGAAAAACAGAAAAGAAGGGTCAAAAACCATGGACCTTCATGGCCTCGCCCGGCCCATGACCGTGGCGGCCCTCGCCGCCGTGCCCGGCGCGCTCCTCGAGACCGGGCCCACGGGGACCCACGTGGGAGATCTGGCCGTCTACCTGCGCGTGGGATAGCATCGCCAACGAACGCACGACCAGGGGGGTGCTCCATGGAAGAGGCCGGGGAAGGCTTCAACGTCAAGATCACGGATGACGAGCTCAAAGGCCGTTACTCCAACCTGCTCCGCATCACGCACACGCGGGAGGAGTTCATCCTCGACTTCATCAACCTGGTGCCCCCGCAGGGGATCGTCACCGCCCGGATCGTGGCCAGCCCGGGGCATCTGAAGCGCATCGTGCGCGCTCTCGCCGCCAACCTGGAGCGCTACGAGAAGACCTACGGCACCATCCAGGAGTCTCCCGATCCTGGCGAGGACCGCAGCGTGCACTGAGGGTAAGGACAGGGAAAACGGCCGGATGCGAATGGCTGAAGGCAAACGCGGGGGATGGCGGCTCGCCGCCGCTCTGGCCGTGCTCTCCTCGCTCACCCTGGGCTGCGGGTCCACCGAGCCGCGCCGCCCCGCCAGCGGCGCCGGCCTCGACGAGGGCCCCACCCGCTGGCTGATGCTCCCCGACGAGGAGCACCAGTACCGCCGCCTGCGCACCACCCGCGAGGTGGTCGACTTCGTCGAGGAGTTCTGGCGCCGGCGCGACCCGGAGCCGGACAAGCCGGGCAACCCGTTCGCCAAGACCTTCTACGAGCGCGTGGAGGCGGCCGACCGCCTCTACTCCGAGGGGGGCACCCGCGGCAGCCTCACCGACCGCGGCCGGGCGCTGGTCCTCCTGGGGCCCCCTCCCGTGCTGCGCTACGGCCAGAAGAAAGTCCCCGCCTGGAACCCGGGCCGGGCGGGCGCTCCACCCGCCGTCCAGACCCAGACGGTCCCCCTGGAGACCTGGGTCTACCCCTTCGCCGAGCTGACGCCCGAGCTCCAGCAGCTCATCCTGGACGAGGAGGGGCCAGTCCCGGAGATCGTGCTCGTCTTCACCGCCGATCCCCGGCGCACGGATCTGATCGACGGGGAGAAGTACCTGAAGATGGCGGCGCGGGCGGCGGTGCGGAGGTAGGCCGCCCGGGGGTGAATCCCCGGGCTACGAAACGACCGAAAAAGCCGGCTGAAGCCGGCTCCCATGCACCTTTCTTCGAGCCGGTTTTAACCGGCTTTTCGTTTGAAACGTAGCCCGGGCATTCATGCCCGGGCGGGCTATTCCTGATTCTCCTGTGTCGAGTAGGCCAGCGCCGCCTCGCTCAGCTCCAGGAGGCGGCTCCAGACCTCGGGCGGGACCTCCATCACCGAGAGGTCCGGGTCGGTGACGAGATCGAAGCCCTGGAATTCGGGCAGGTCCTCGATCTCGGCCAGCCGGACCGGCCGGGGGAGGCGCCGCTCGGGGACGATGTCCACGGCCTGGTCGTCCACGTTCTGCCCCCTGGGGGAGGGGTAGGGATCGGAGGTCACGCGGGCGATGCCCACCAGGGCCATCTCGGTGCCGGTATGGAAGATCAGCACCTCCTCGTCCGCCTCGACGTCCCGCAGGTTCTTCATCGAGGGGTAGTCCGAGACGCCGTCCCAGACGGTGGCGGTGTCCCGCATCAGGTCCTCGAAGCTGTACTCGTCCGGGTCGGTCGTGAACAGCCAGTAGTTGACCGCGGACTTGTAGGGCTTGACTCGCTCGGCCATGGTCGGTCCCTCGTTCCGATGCGCCGCCCCGGGAGCGGAGGGGCGCCCGCTTGGCCGTGATGCGAGGGGTGTGCCATCCTACGCCGGTGCCGCGAATGGCCCCTTTCGAAAGGAGAGAGAATGCGCCGCACGCTGATCTGTCTGGCCGGGCTCGCCGCCCTGGGCCTCGCGACGGCCGCGCAAGCCGCGGAGAAGAAGGCTCAGGCGAAAGCCCCCGGGAAGGAGCTCAAGATCGTGTCTGACATCGAGAAGCGCGTCGCGCAATTCGCCCCGACCCCGCTCCACGCCGATCTCTCGGGTCCGTCGGCCGAGGACCGCAAGGTGCTCGACAAGCTCGTCCAGGCCTCCCGGCTGCTGAACGAGGTCTTCCTGCGCCAGGCCTGGACGGGCAATCCGGCGATGCGCGAGCAGCTCAAGAGCTACACCGGCCCGCACGCCGCGGCCGTCCGCGAGTACTTCGACATCAACTTCGGCCCCTGGGACCGCCTGGCCGAGCGCGAGCCCTTCGTAGGCGACAAGCCCCGTCCCAAGGGGGCCGGCTCCTACCCCGAGGACCTCACCAAGGAGGCCTTCGAGGACTGGGTCGCCAAGCATCCGGCCGACAAGGACAAGCTCACCTCGACCGTGACGGTGGTCCGCCGCGGCCCCGATGGCGGCCTGATCGCCGTCCCCTACTCTCAGGAATATGCCCAGTGGCTCAAGCCGGCCGCGAAGCTCCTGCGCGAGGCCGCGGCCCTCACCCACAACGCCTCGCTCAAGAGGTTCCTGACCCTGCGCGCCGACGCCTTCGAGAACGACGACTACTACGCCAGCGACATGGCCTGGATGGATCTCGACGCGCCGGTGGAGGTCACCATCGGCCCCTATGAGACCTACGAGGACGACCTCTTCGGCTACAAGGCCTCCTTCGAGTCGTTCGTCACCGTGAATCTGCCGAAGGAGTCCGCCGCCCTCACCCGCTACAAGGAGCGGCTCCCCTGGCTGGAGCGCAACCTGCCGATCCCCGACGCGGACAAGAACCTCCACCGGGGCACCGACAGCCCCATCCGGGTGGTGGACACCCACTACGGCTCGGGCGAGAACCGGGCCGGCGTGCAGACGGTCGCCTTCAACCTCCCCAACGACGAGCGGGTGCGCGAGGCCAAGGGGTCGAAGAAGGTCCTGCTGCACAACATCATGCGGGCGAAGTACGACAAGATCCTGATCCCCATCGCCCACCAGGTGCTCGACCCCGCGCAGGTGAAGGACGTCTCCTTCGACGCCTACTTCAACGAGATCCTCCACCACGAGCTCTCCCACGGCCTGGGCCCCGGCACCATCACGGTGAACGGCCGCAAGACCGAGGTGCGCCTGGAGCTCAAGGAGCTGTTCGGGACCCTGGAGGAGGCGAAGGCGGACGTGATGGGGGTCTACAACATCCTCGCCCTGATCGAGCAGAAGGAGATGCCGGCCTCCCTCCGCAAGTCGCTGGAGCCGACCTACGTGGCGGGCCTCTTCCGCGCCGCCCGCTTCGGGGTCGACGAAGCCCACGGCCAGGGGGTGGTGGCGCAATTCAACTACCTGGCGCAGAAGGGGGCGCTGGTGACGGACGCCCAGGGCCGAGTGCACGCCGTCTCCGAGAAGTTCCCCGGCGCCATCCGGGACCTCCTCCACGACATGCTGACGCTCCAGGCCCGCGGCGACTACGAGGGCACCAAGAAGTTCCTCGACACCTACGGCAAGCCCACGCAAGGCCTGCGGGACGCCATCGGCCGCCTGAAGGCGGTTCCGGTGGACATCAAGCCGGTGTACGCGGCGGACAAGTAGGGCCCCTCATCCAGGCCGGGGGCGGGTAACTTTCCGCCCCGGCCTGCGTATACACCGCGAGGGAGACGCGTGACCTTTGCCCGCGACTCCGCTATTCTGGCACGACCTTTTACACACTGAGCTCTAGGAGGACTCAATGATCCGCAAGACTTTTGCGTGGCTGCTCGTGGCCGGTCTGACGGGCGCCGCGGTGCAGGCCCAGACCGCCGACGAGATCATCAACAAGCATCTCCAGGCCCGGGGCGGCAAGGACAAGATCAAGGCCGTCCAGTCCGAGCGCATCACCGGCAAGATGGTGATGGGGCAGGGGATGGAGGCGCCGATCACCATGGAGCTGGCGCGGGGGAACAAGATGCGGATGGAGTTCACCCTCCAGGGGATGACCGGCGTCCAGGCCTACGACGGCAAGGCGGGCTGGTCCGTGATGCCGTTCATGGGCAAGACCGAGCCGGAGAAGATGTCCGACGACGACATCAAGCAGGCCGAGGACCAGGCGGACATGGACGGTCTCCTGGTCGACTACAAGGAGAAGGGGCACCAGGTCGAGTACGTCGGCAAGGAGGACGTCGAGGGGACCCCGGCCTACAAGCTGAAGGTGACGAAGAAGAACGGCGACGTGGTCAACGTCTACATCGACGCCGAGAGCTACATGAACATCAAGGAGGCCGGCAAGGTCAAGGTCCGCGGCCAGGAGATCGAGGGGCAGACCACCTTCGGCGACTTCAAGACGGTGGACGGCCTGGTCTTCCCCTTCTCGATCGAGCAGAAAGCTCAAGGGGCGCCCGGAGGGATGGTGATCAGCATCTCCAAGGTCGAGGTCAACCCGGCGCTGGACGCCTCCCGCTTCGCCATGCCGGCCGCCAAGCCCGCGGCGGCGGCCGGGAGTGAGAAGAAGGACGAGAAGGCTCCGGCTCCCCCCAAGCCGTAACGACTCACCCCAAGCCCCTCTCCTTCAGGAGAGGGGCTTCAGCTTCTCGAATCTGCGGAATCTATTTTCAGGGAGAACGTGTATGCATCGCACAGCGCGATCGATTCTCTGTCTGGCGATGGCCGGTCTCGCGGCCGGCGCGGCCACGGCGCGCGCCGCCGACGTCGAGATCGATTCCTATACCTTCGGCGGGCTGGAGGCCCGCTCCATCGGCCCGGCCAACATGGGCGGCCGCATCGCGGCCATCGACGCCGTGAGCCAGGACCCGCTCACGATCTATATCGGAGCGGCCGGCGGCGGCGTCTGGAAGTCGACCGACGCCGGGCTCACCTTCAAGCCGGTCTTCGACGAATACAACCAGTCGATCGGCGCCATCACCATCGACCCCAAGGACCCCAAGAAGGTCTGGGTGGGCACGGGTGAGTCCTGGACCCGCAACAGCACCTCGGTCGGCGACGGGATCTACAAGACGACCGACGGCGGCGACTCCTGGCAGAAGATGGGCCTGGAGAATACCGAGCGCATCGCCCGCGTCCAGGTGAGCCCGGCCGACGGCAACACCGTCTGGGCCTGCGCCACCGGCCACCTGTGGGACAGCCATCCGGACCGCGGCGTCTACAAGACCACCGACGGCGGCAAGACCTGGAAGAAGGTCCTCTACGTCGACGTCGACACCGGCTGCTCCGACCTCGCCCTCGACCCCCAGGACCCCTCGATCCTCTACGCCGGCATGTGGCAGTTCCGGCGCACCCCGCACTCGTTCTCCTCCGGCGGCAAGGGGAGCGGCCTCTACAAGTCGACCGACGGCGGCGAGACCTGGCGGCAGCTCAAGACCGGGCTCCCCGCGGGGGACAAGGGGCGCGTCGCCGTGGCGATCGCGCCGTCGCGGACGAGCGTGGTCTACGCCCTGGTCGAGTCGGCGGACACGGCCCTCTACCGCTCGGACGACACCGGCGAGAGCTGGCGGCAGGTCAACGACTCGTTCAACGTGCAGGTGCGGCCCTTCTACTTCGCCCGCGTGGTGGTCGATCCCAACGACTTCAACACGGTCTACAAGCCGGGCCTGATGCTCACGGTGAGCACCGACGGCGGCAAGTCCTTCTCCGCCGCGATCAGCCTCTCCAGCGGCTTCGGCGCCGGCCCTCACAGCGACCACCA
>JAICSG010001024.1 GCA_025937035.1 Thermoanaerobaculia bacterium
CCCCACCTCCCGCCGCTCCCGCCCAACCACGCATCGCTGAAGCGTCGAGGCGAGGCCCTCCTCTTCCCCCCCCTCCCCCCGTACGCCGCCCCGCGGTGAGCTTGTCGAACCGGAGAGGGCCAGGGTGAGGGCTCGGCGCAGGGACTAACAAACCGCCCCACTCGCGCTCACAGCTTCCTCCACTCCCCTTGCGGGTGAGGCGGGGTGAGGGGTGGGAGTAGAGCAACCGCCACTTTGCCAAGTTCCCCTCCCTCTCCCCGTACGCCGGCCCGCAGTGCGTCTATCGAACCGCCCGCAATGAGCTTGTCGAACTGGACGAGGGCCGATGTGCCCAGCACGAGCCGCCACGCGCATTCCCACCAACGCGCCCACATCCGCGCGTTACACTCCCCCCGGCATGGAGTATCTCTTCATCCCCGCCCTGCTCCTCCTGACCGCCAGCGCCATCGCCGTCCTCGTCGCCCTCCGCGGCCGCCGCACGGACGATCACCCCCTCTGCCGCCGCTGCAAGTTCGATCTCATCGGCAAGCCCGAATCCTCGATCGTTTGCCCGGAATGTGGAGCAGACGTCGCCAAGGACCGCGCCATCCGAACCGGCCACCGCGCGCCTCACCGCCGCCTCCTCCTCGCCTCAGGCGCGATCCTCACCGCCTGCCTCCTCGTCCTCGCCCTCCTCTCCGCCGCCTTCCTCGCCGGCCCGCGCTCACTTCCCTACAAGCCGATCTTCTGGCTCGCCGCCGACCTGCGCTCCGGCTCCCCCGCCGACCAATCCGCCGCCGCCGGCGAACTCCTCGCCCGCTACAACAGCAAGAAGCTCACGACCGCCCAACTCTCCCCTCTCATCGACACGCTCCTGGCCTATCAGGCCGATTCCAATCGCCCTTGGTCCGTCGAATGGGGCTCGTTTGTCGAGCGCGCCCACGCCGCCGGCGCCGTCTCCGACGCGCGCTGGCGGACGTACCTCACCCAGATGGTCACCTTCACGCCTGCCCTCCGCCCCATCGTCCGCCGCGGCGATCCCGTCCCAATTCACGTCATCCTCCACGCCCGCTGCGGCGCCGCCACGTCCGGCTACGTCTTCGAACTCGCCGCCGCCATTCCCATCGACACCGCCAAGCCCCTCGACCGCTGGAAGCTCGGTGCCTCGCTCCGTAATGGCGACAACGCCTGGGACATCACCGCCTCGGTCGACCCGTGGGTCCTCACCACCGCCTCCAACGGCGCCACCACGCTTCCCCTTCGCCTGGAAGTCCGCTTCCCGTCCAACATCAATGCCTATCCCGAGCCTCCGCCCCGGGCCGTCTGCGTCTTCGCCGGCCGACTCGCCACCACGCTCGTCCCCGCCGGCCAGCCTACCGTTCATCCGTTTGCCGACCCCGACCTCGCCCGCCCCATTGCCAACTCCATCAAGCTCTCTTTGGCCACCCCCCTCAACACCACCATGGACGACTTGATCCGCATCGATCTCGATGCCAAGCCTTCCGCCCCGATCGCTTACGAAGTCTCCATCCGCACCGCCGCCGGCGACGAATACGGCCCGGTTTCCCTCGCCGCTGGTGTTCCCGGCGCCTCCGGCGGCCTCTCCACCTTCATCGATGTCCCCAATGCACCCGCGATCGACACGGTTGACGTCCTGCTCCGCCCCAGCCCACGCCTGGCCGCCTCGCAGTTCGCCATGACCCGCTATTTCGACCAGCCCATCCTCCTCCCCAACGTCGCCGTCCAGCACCTCCCCGTCTCCGTGACGCCGCGCCCCACCACCCACCCCGCCGCTTTCCCCACCACCCTCCCCCACATCCCACACCGCCCCGCAGCACGCGTCGCTCGCCATACTCCCGGCGCCCGGCCATGAAGCACCTCCCGCGCCGCGCGCGGTAGACTTCCGCCTACCCGCATGCTTCTCCCCTTCGTCACGCTCATCACGCTCGCCGTCCTCCTCTCCGCTGCGCTCCTCCTCGCTCTCCGAGGCCACCGCACCGACGACCATCCCCTCTGCCGCCACTGCAAGTTTGATCTCACCGGCAAACCCGACAC
>JAICSG010000689.1 GCA_025937035.1 Thermoanaerobaculia bacterium
CGAGGACCGCCGGCTCGACTTCCACAGCCCCTACGGCTGCTCGAAGGGCGCGGCGGACCAGTACGTGCTCGACCATGCCAGGAGCTACGGCCTGCGCACCGCGGTCTTCCGCATGAGCTGCATCTATGGGCCCCATCAGTTCGGCACCGAGGACCAGGGGTGGGTCGCCCACTTCCTGATCCGCGCCCTGGACGGCCGGCCGCTCACCCTCTACGGCGACGGCATGCAGGTGCGGGACATCCTCTATGTGGAAGACTTGGTGGAGGCCTTCCTGCTGGCCGAGAAGAACATCGGCTCGATCGCCGGCCAAGCGTTCAACATGGGGGGCGGCGCGGGCAACACCGTCTCCCTGCTGGAGTTGGTCGACCTGATCGGCGCGCTCCACGGCCGCCGGCCCGAGGTCTTCTACGAGGACTGGCGGACGGGCGACCAGCGCTATTACGTCTCGGATTTCTCGAAATTCGCGTCGGCCACCGGGTGGAGCCCGCGTGTAAACGCGCGGCAGGGAGTGAGCAACCTTTACAACTGGCTGCTGGAATTCCGCGGCCTCGCGGAGCCCCCGGTGGAGGCGCCTGTGATGGTCGGGGCCCACGCTTCGTAAACCTCTCAGGGCGGTCCACGGGGGCCGCCCAGCCCGGCTCACCCCAAGCCCGCGCCGGCCGGAAGGGCGGCACGGTTTTTGGATAGAGCTATCCCCAAGGAAGCATCTCGTTGGGCCCAGGAGGGGTACCGCATGAGTGACAGCCATTCATTGCCCCGCAAGGTCTTGATGACCGCGGACACGGTCGGAGGAGTCTGGACGTACGCCATCGAGCTGGCGCGCGGTCTGGCCGACCGGGGTGTCGAAGTGGCGCTCGCCACCATGGGCGAGCCGCTCAACGTTCACCAGCGCGAGAAGGCGGACCGCATCCCCCGCCTGCGGGTGTTCGAGAGCACGTTCAAGCTGGAATGGATGGAGGACCCCTGGCGCGACCTGGAGAAGGCTTCCGACTGGCTGCTCAACCTGGAGGAGCGGGTACGCCCCGACCTCATCCACCTCAACGGCTACGTCCACGGCGCCCTCCCCTGGAGCGCCCCCAAGGTGATGGTGGGACACTCCTGCGTCCTCTCCTGGTGGCAGGCGGTGAAGGGTGAGGCCGCGCCGCCGGAGTGGGAGCCCTACGCCCGCGCCGTGGCCGCCGGCCTCGCCGCCGCCGACCTGGTGGTCGCGCCGTCCGAGGCGATGCTCGCCTCCCTCGCCACCCACTACGGCAAGCTGCCGAGGACCCGCGTGATCTTCAACGGCCGCGACTCCCGGGACTTCAAGCCCACCGCCAAGGAGCCGATCGTCTTCTCCGCCGGCCGCCTCTGGGACGAGGCCAAGAACCTGGAGGCCCTGGAGCGGGTGGCCCCGAATATCCCCTGGGACGTCTTCGTGGCCGGCGAGAGCATCCACCCGGACGGCGGCGAGATCCGCCCGCACCACACCCGCCTGCTCGGGCACCTCTCGCAGCGGGCCCTCTCCGCCTGGCTCGGCCGCGCCTCGATCTACTGCCTGCCGGCCCGCTACGAGCCGTTCGGCCTGTCGGCCCTGGAGGCGGCCCTCTCCGGCTGCGCCCTGGTGCTGGGGGACATCCCCAGCCTGCGCGAGATCTGGCGCCACCGCGCCGTCTTCGTGCCGTCCAACGATCCGGAGGCTCTGGAGCACGCGCTCAAGACGCTGATCGACAACCCGGACCGCCGCGCCTCGCTCACCGCCGGCGCCCGCGCCCGGGCCCTTCAGCTCACGCCCCAGAAGATGCTCGACGGCTATCTCGCGGCCTACGGCGAGGTGCTGGCCGCCCGCGAGGCGAGCCTGCTGGACGACTCCGGGTCCTTCCCCGCGCAGGTTGCGGTCTAGAGACCGCCCATGCGGATCGCCCTCTTCGTCCACTCGTTGCTGTCCGACTGGAACCACGGCAACGCGCACTTCCTGCGCGGCGTGGCCACCGAGCTCATCGCCCGGGGTCACGACGTGCGGATCTTCGAGCCGCGCGACGCCTGGAGCCTGCGGAACCTGCTCGCCGATCATGGGGAAGGGGCTCTCGAAGGCTTCCGGAAGGCTTATCCCAGGCTCACCAGCGAGCGGTACGACCTCGCCACGCTCGACCTCGACCAGGCCCTCGACGGCGCCGGCCTGGTGATCGTCCACGAGTGGAACGACCACGGGCTGGTAAAGCGCATCGGCGAGCACCGGCGGAATTCCGACTACCGGCTCCTCTTCCACGACACCCACCACCGCTCGGTGACCGCGCCGGACAGCATGGCCGCCTACGACCTGTCGAAGTACGACGGCGTGCTGGCCTTCGGCGGGGTGATCCGCGATCTCTATCTGGACCGCGGCTGGGCGGAGCGGGCCTGGACCTGGCACGAGGCGGCCGACACCCGCGTCTTCCATCCCATTCCGGGCGAGCCCGACGAAGGGGACCTCGTCTGGATCGGCAACTGGGGGGACGAGGAGCGCACCGCCGAGCTCCACGAATTCCTGATCGAGCCGGTCCGCGATCTGAGCCTCAAAGCCCAGGTGCACGGCGTGCGCTATCCCGAGGAGGGGCGGCAAGCGCTCGCGAACGCCGGGATCGACTACGCCGGTTGGCTCCCCAACCACGAGGTGCCGCGCGCCTTCGCCCGCTTCCGGGCGACCGTCCATGTGCCGCGCCGCCCTTACGTGGAGGCCCTCCCCGGCATTCCGACCATCCGCCCCTTCGAGGCTCTGGCCTGCGGCATCCCGCTGGTCTCGGCCCCCTGGGACGACGCCGAGGGGCTCTTCCGCCCCGGCCGCGACTTCCTGGTGGCCCGCGACGGCAGCGAGATGAAGCGCCATCTGCGCGACCTCCTGGCCGACCGCGGGCTGGCCGCCGAGATCGCCCGCTCCGGCCGCGAGACCGTTCTCGACCGCCACACCTGCGCCCACCGCGTGGACGAGCTCCTCGCCATCGCGAGCGAGCTGGGAATCCCCGTGGAATCGACCCTGGGAGTGACCACCGCATGAGAATCGCCTTCTTCGGCTCCAGCCTGGTCTCCGCCTACTGGAACGGCGCCGCCACCTACTACCGGGGGATCATCCGCAACCTCGCCGAGCGGGGGCACCGGATCACCTTCTACGAGCCCGACGCCTTCGAGCGGCAGCAGCACCGGGACATGGCCGATCCGGATTGGGCGAAGGTCGTCGTCTACCCCG
>JAICSG010000340.1 GCA_025937035.1 Thermoanaerobaculia bacterium
CCGGCGCATGAAGAGGAGGGCCGCCAGCAGCACCCCCACGGTCACCGAGATCACCATGTCGAAGACCACCGTCAGGCTGAAGCAGGTGAGGAGGACGATCACGTCGCTCCGCGGCGCCACCCGCACGGCGTGGAGGAAGTGCTTGGCCTCGCTCATGTTCCAGGCCACGATCAGCAGCAGGGCGGCGAGCGAGGCCATGGGGAGGTAGTTGAGGACGGGCGCCAGGATCAGCACCGCCGCCAGCACGAAGGCCGCGTGGAAGATGGCGGAGAGCGGCGAGCGCGCCCCCGAGCGGATGTTGGTCGCCGTGCGGGCGAGTGCCCCGGTGGCGGCGATGCCGCCGAAGAAGGGGGCCACGATGTTCCCCACCCCCTGGGCCACCAGCTCGGCGTCCGGATCGTGGGAGCCGCCGGTCATGCCGTCCGCCACCACGGCCGAGAGGAGGGACTCGATCGAGCCCAGCATGGCGATGGCGAAGGCCGAGGGGACCAGCTCGCGGATCAGCGCGAAGGAGATGCCGAGCGGCCGGCCGTCCGGCCCGGGCAGGCTCCACGGCAGCACCGGCAGCGGCGGGAGCTGGGGGATGCCGTCCTTGAACCGGCTGAGGATGGTGGCCACCTCGAAGCCGGGTATCCAACGGGAGAGCAGGGCGGCCAGGATCCCCCCGAGGCCGAGGGCGATCAGCGGCCCCGGCACCTTGCGGGTGACCCGCGGCCAGAGGATCAGGATGGCCAGCGTGAAGAGGCCGATCGCCAGGTCCGGCCAGCGCAGGGTGGGGACCGCCTGGGCCAGCGCCCCCACCTTCCCCAGATAGGTCTCGGGCATTTTTGCCACCGTCAGCCCGAGGAAGTCCTTGAGCTGGAGGGTGGCGATGACCACGGCGATGCCGGCGGTGAACCCCGTGGTGACCGGATAGGGGACGAACTGGATCAGCCCCCCGAGGCGCGCAGCCCCCATGATCACCAGGAGGATGCCGGCCATCAGCCCCGCCAGGATCAGCCCGCCGAGGCCGAACCGGGCCGAGATCGGCGCCAGCAGCACCACGAAGGCCGCCGTGGGACCGCACACCTGGACCATCGATCCACCCAGGGCCGCGATCACCGCGCCGGCGACGATGGCCGTATAGAGACCGTGCTGGGGAGCCACCCCCGACGCCACCGCCAGGGCCATGGAGAGCGGCAGGGCGACGATCCCCACCACCACCCCGGCCAGGAGATCCGATCTCAGGTCTTTCCTGGAATAGCCGTGGCGCAGGGAGGCCCGCAGCGCCATGCCGAGTCGCATGGGAAAGGATTGGACGGCTCCGGAAGGAGCTTCATAACGGCGGGGCATGGGTACCTCTGGAACCGAAAGATTTATTCGCGGGGAACTATAAGGGAAGGGGGCCGGGGGCGCCCCACCCGGCCGGGTAGGGAGGAAGGACGAACACGGACGGACACGGACGAGCAAGGACCCCGTGACCGTCCGTGTTTCGTCCGTGTCAGTCCGTGCCCGTCTGTGCTCCCTCCTCCCGCGCCAACTGCACCAGCACCTCCATGTGCCCCGTCTGCGGAAACAGGTCGATGAGCACGAAGCTCTCGATCCGGAAGGCCTTCTGGAGGGTCTTCAGGTCGCGGGCGAGGGCGGCGGGGTGGCAGGAGACGTAGGTCAGCCGCCGGGGCGGATGGTCCATCAGGGCGTTGCGCACGTCGCGCGAGAGGCCGCCCCGGGGAGGATCGACGATCACGCGGTCCAGCCCCTCGGGCATCTTCCTCACCCAGCTCTCCACCACCTGGCCCACCACCTCGACGTTGGCCGCGTGGTTCCGCCGCACGTTGAGCCGGGCGTAGCGGGAGCTGACCGGGTCGGACTCGACGGCGGTCACCTTCTCGTAGAGCCGGGAGAGCGGCAGGCTGAACAGGCCCACCCCGGAGTAGAGATCGACCGCCGCCCCCCCCGTCCAGGGGCCGACCGTGACCTCCACGAGCCGCGGCAGCAGTCCCCGGTGCCCCTGGAAGAAGCAGCGGGCGTCGTAGGAATAGGTGAAGTCCCCCACCTGGGTGGACACCTCGCCGTGCGGCAAGCCCTCGATCACCGGCGACACGGTGACCGCGCCGTGATCCCCCACCGCGAGGTCGATGCGCGGCGGCGCTCCCGGGCTGAGATGGGCGGGGAGCTCGCGCAGCAGCGCCTCCAGCTCCGGCACCAGCAGCGGGCAGCGGGTGACGGGGACGAGGTCGTTGGTCCCCCGGGCGTGATAGCCCACGCGCATGCCGCCGGTCTCAGGATCGGCCGCCGCGTGGACCTGGGTGCGCAGGCGGTACCCCCAGGGCTCCCCCTTGAGGATCTCGACATCCTCGGGGATCTTGATGTGCGCCAGATGCTCCAGGGTCTCGCGCACGGCCTGCACCTTGAGACGGGTCTGGGTCTCGTCGTCCAGATGCTGGAGATCGCAGATGCTGGCCCGGGAGAGCTCCGGCACGGGATCGGGGCGGCGGTCCGGCCCGGGCTCGAGGATCTCGACGATCTCCGCCCGGCCGTAGTCCGGCTTCCGCTCGACGATCCGCGCCCGCACCAGATCCCCCGGGGCCGAGCGGGGGACGAAGATCGGCACCCCCTCGTACCGGGCGAGCCCCTCTCCACCGGCCACCAGCTTCTCGATCCGCGACCGGATCTCGTTGACGTCGGCCAGCTTGGCTCCCGGCGGAGGCGGCGCCAGCGGGGGCAGCGGAGGGGGTGGCGAGAGCCTCGCCTTCCCCTCCAGGACCTTATTGGCGAAGTCGTAGGCCTCGCGCCGCGCGGGGGCGGGGCCCCGGCGGTCGCCCCGGAACGGCGGACGGCGCTCGCCGCCTTCCCGCGGCGGCCGGGGTCCGCGCTCCCGCCGCTCTTCAAAAGACCGGGGAGGGCGCCGCTCGCCGCCTTCCCTGGGGGGACGGGGCGGACGGCCACCTTCCGGCCCGCGGTCCCGCCGCTGGCCCGGGGGTCCTCCGGGCCGCCCTCCCTGCGGGCCCCGGCCCTGGCCGCCTCCCGGTCCGCGTCCGCCGCCGGGCCCTCGCCCACCCCCCTGGGGTCCTCTCATCCTTCTTTCCCCTCCACCAGAATGTGAATCCTCGGCGCCAGCTCCGGCAGGCGCCGCTCGACCTCGGCCCGCAGCTCCTCGACGCGGAACCGGCGTGACAGGTGATGCAAGACGATGGCCTCGTTGTGGAAGTCCGCCGCCCGGCTCTCGATATCCCCCAGGTAGAGGTGCTTGAAACGCTCCCCCTTGTCCCGGTGCTCCTCGCCGAGGAAGGTGCACTCCACCATCAGCACCCGGCCGCGGAAGATCCGCGGCTCCATCTCGAAGATCCGCGGGCCCGTGTCCCCGCAGTAGGAGAGCCAGAGATCCTCGACCGTCTCGGAGGTGTCCACCCCCTGGGTCCGCAGGGCGATCAGCTCCGCCGCCGGCAGCCCCGCGAAGGCCGGGGCCAGCCGCCGCCGCCCGTGCCAGAGGTGATAGCCGAGGGTCGGCACCACGTGATCGACGGCGAAGGCCTCCATGGTCAGCCCCTTCCCCACCGCAACCCGGTCGCCGGGATGGAGGGGGTGGAGATCGTACCGGTAGCGGGCCCGCTCCAGCGTCTCCGCCGCGGCGATGAAGGCGCCCAGCGGCTCCGCGATCTCGGCTGGGCAGAAGACCCGGGTGTGGACCAGCCGGTGGAGCGAGCGCTGGGAGAGGACGTACGGCAGCCCCAGCGCGTGGTCCAGATGGCCGTGGGTGAGGAAGATGTCCGGCGCGCCCGCGAGCTGCAGCGCGCCCCGGCCCACGTCCAGCGCCAGCCCCGGCGGATGCACCCGGAACCAGTTGTCGTCGCCGGCGCGAGACCAGCCCTCGATACGGAGGTCACCGAAACGGAGCTCGACGGGTCGCATGCAAGATCAGGGGGCAGGCCCGCCGCCCGGAGGGCCGGACGGCGGGATGACAGGCCGGAAGGATCAGATCTCCCGGTAGAGCCAGCGGCGGAGCGGGTTGAGACGGCTCTCCACGCTCTTCCAGTCGGGCTCGATCAGCCAGAGGGCCGCCGATACCGAGGAGAGCAGCGAGTTGCCGTCCTGGGGGGTGAAGCAGAAGCCGTAGACCTCCCGCTTGCGCCGCACGGCGACGGTCGGCATCACCGCCACGGTCTGGGAGAGGATGCGCCCGTAGTAGCCGTGGTCGCGGCCGAAGCTGAAGATCAGGTTGGCGTAGCGCTTGTCGGTCACCGCCACCAGGGGGTTGGCCCGCAGGCGCTTCTTGACCTCCTCGGCGGTGATGTCGCGGTCGAGCTCCAGGTTGAACCAGATCGAGTGCATGTACTGGGTGTTGAGCTTGACCGCGCTGGAGAAGAGGTCGAGATCCAGGTTGAGCGTCTCGAAGACGTGATGGGCGTCCCGGGCGTGGTGGGTGCCGAACTCGGGATCGTCGTGCTTGCCGACGTTGGGGGCCGGGATGTAGGAATCCGACTGCGAGATGTCGTTCGCTCGCCGCATGCAGACGAAGGTCCCCTTGCGCAGGTGGTACTTGCCGTCGTCGTGCGCGATCGTCTTGATCAAGGTGGTGATGTTGTGGGTGTTGCAGGAGACGATCTGGACGAAGCGGTCCTCCCCGGGCACCAGGGTCTCGTCGTTGATGCCGCGGGCGTAGGGCTTGCCGAAGCCGAACTCGCTCCCCTGGGCCAGGAAGCCCTTGGGGCCGCTCAGATTCTCGTAGTACTTCTCCTTGTTCTCGTTGCCGGCCGGGGTGCAATCGACGACCACCGTGGCCCGTTCCAGGGCCTCCCGGGACTCGAAGCTCACCTCATGGCCCAGCTTCTCGAACTCCGAGCGGACGTCCTCGTCCACCGCCAGCTTGGCTCCGCGCTGGATCAGGTGGTTGAGCTTGGCCCGGTCGGACGCGAGCGGCGTCCGCTTGTGGAAGGTGACCTCATCGATTCCCATGCGATCCCGGAAGTCGGTGAAGAGACCGAGCAGGGGCTCGCCAATCGTTCCCGTGCCCACGACGTGGACGATCTTTTTCATGGTTCCCTCTCGAAAACGGTTGAAAGCGAAGCGAAGGAGCTGAAACCCGTTACGACGGGCCGGAGATTAGCACAGGGCGTGCCAGAGGGGGGACAGGATGGAAGACGGGAAGGATGGGATCAGCGAGCCTTGATGTCCCCGGTCACCACGCACTCGACATCGGCGCCGTGGAAGGTCCTCGGCAGCCGCCGGCCAGCCTCGGCATCGCGCACGTAGA
>JAICSG010000348.1 GCA_025937035.1 Thermoanaerobaculia bacterium
TCAGGCCGGCGTCGATCACCGACGGGTCGCCGGTCATCCTGGTCATCTCGGCCCCCTCCTTGAGCAGGCCCTTCATCCCCTCGCAGGTCTGCCCCTTGGGGCTCTCCTGGAGATCCTGGAAGATCCGCTCGAGGCGGCGCACGTGCTCCTCGGTCTGCCGCAGGTGGTCGTTGAAGGCCTTACGCAGGTCGGCCGAGCCGGCCGCCTCGGCCAACCGGGGCCGCGCCTCGATGATCTGGTTTTAGGCGGAGTAGAGGTCTTTGAGTTGTTCGACGTAAAGGTCTTTGAGAGATTCCAGCTTCGTGAGCTCCTCCTTGCTGTGATACCTGGCTGCATCCCGGAAACCCGCTTGCGGCGGGGCTCCGGTGGATCTCATTCGCTACAGGGGAACCGCAAGAAGCGTGCCCGGGAATCGATCAACAGATCAATCGCTGCTCGATCGGATGTGCCCGAACTTGATCAATGCGACGAAGAAGACGCCGCCGAGGATGTTGCCGAGGGTGGCCCAGAAGAGGAACTTGCCGAAACCGGCCACCGTGGCCCCCTGGCCCGAGAAGACGCCGGCCAGCACCTCCGCCGTCCCCACCACCGCGTGGTGCAGGTGGGCGAGGCCGATCGCCGTGGTCACCAGGGCGACGATGAAGATCTGGCTGATGGTGTCCCGGCTGGCCGCCACCAGCCAGGAGAGCAGGCCCATCAGCCAGCCGGCGAGCACGCCGGAGAGCAGGATCACCCAGCCGGGGTGCTCGACCAGCCCCGAGGCGATCTCGCCGAAGACGGGGGTCTCGATCACCCCCAGCCTGGGCCCCAGGAAGGCGAGGAAGGCCGCGAAGAGGCCGGCGCCGGCCTGGTTGGCGACGTAGATCAGCCCCCACAGCCGCCCGAGCTGGGAGAGCGAGGCGCGGCCGTCGAGCACCGGCAGCACCGCGAGGGTGGTGTGCTCGGTGAACAGCTCCGAGCGGCCCAGCACCACGAACAGGAACCCCGCCGCGTACATCATCGCCACCAGGAGCTCGGAGACCACGCGCGGCTGTCCTTGAGTCAGCGTCTTCATCACCGCCATCAGCAGCAGGCTCAGGGAGACGTCGAGCCCCGCGGAGAGCCCCGAGAGGAGGAGGGCCGGGGCCGGCCGCTCGAGCTCGGTGAGGCCGGCGGCGATCTCCTGCTCGAGGATCGTCTCGTAGCTCTTCTGGGGCTCCTCCCCCTTCTCCGCCTCCTTGTGGCGGTTGCGCCGCTCGGCGGGATCGGCCTGGAGGTCGTCGGCCATGGGCCTCAGCGGGCGCCACCCCGGGCGCGGGCGAGGCCGGTGGCGACGCGGATCTCGTCCTCGATCCAGGCGAGATCCGGGCGCGGCTCGCCGGGCTCGCAGACGTAGATCTCGTGTCCCGGCCGCTCCAGCACCCGCAGGCCCGCCGAGCGCAGCATCGCCTCGACGCAGGCGTGGGTGGGCGCCCACCAGTTGGTGGGGTCGTTGGCCAGCCGGTGCTCGATGAAGGCCATCTTGGGCCAGCCGGGATCGAGCATCACCTCCCGCTGGTCGATGGGGATGTCCACCGGCGGCTCGACCTTCTCCTCGCCCGGCATGGTGAGGGTCTGGAAGATCATCCGCCGCCCCACCTTGCGGGCCACGATGTCGAGGCCGAGCAGAGGGTAGCGCAGGTGGTAGAGCACCCCCATGAAGAGCACGAGGTCGTACTTTTCCGGGGTGGCCGCGAGATCGTAGACCTGCATCTCCAGGAAGCGCACCTGCCCCTCCAGCCCGTACTGGCCGGCCGCCCAGCGCGCCTGCCGCAGGTAGTGGGGGTCGTGGTCGATGCCGGTGACCGTGGCCCCCCGCCGGGCCAGCTCGAAGGAGTAGAAGCCGGCGTTGCAGCCGATGTCGAGGGCCGTCCAGCCCCTGAGGTCGAACGGCAGGTGGTCCCGGATCTGCTCCCACTTGAAGGTGGGGAAGTCGCCGAGGAAGTGGCCGGGGGCGGTCTGCGTGCCGTCCGGCAGGTGGAGATTGTGGAACCAGGGCCCCAGCTCTTCGATGTCGTCCGCGAGCGAGGGATTCGCTGCTTTCGAGATGTCGACCATGTCGGTCCCCGAAAGGCAGCAAATCGCCTGCCAATATCGCCTCTATCAGACGGGCAGCGCCGGGCCCTCGATCTTGAAGTGGGGGTTCTCGATGATCCCGAAGACGTTGCCGAACGGATCGAGCACCGCCGCCACCTTGATCCCCTCGCCCACGTCGCGGACGGGGGAGTGCTCGCGGGCGCCAAGGCCAAGCAGGCGGGCGAGAGCGGCGCCGGCGTCCTCCACCCCCCAGTAGACGGTGACGCCGCCACGGCCGGGCTCCCCCTCGGAGGTGTCGGGATCGAGCCCCAGCTCGAAGCCGCCGACGTTGAAGCCCACGTAGAACGGCTGATCGAAATAGGGATCGATGCCGAGCACCGAGCGGTACCAGGCCTTCGCCCGGTCGAGATCGGTCACCCGGTAGATCGCGGTGCGCAGCCCCAGGATCGGTTGACTGTCCATGCTTACCCCTCCACCATCGCCTGCAGGCGGTCCAGCGCCTGCTTCCAATACCCCTTGGCCCGCGCCACAGCCTCGGCGTCGGGGAGCTTCGCGTGCTCGACGGCGACCTGGCTCTTCGAGTCCCCCTTGGAGACCAGGCCCACGTCCACGTTCGAGCCATCCTCCCAGGTGATCCGCAGCGACTTGTCCGGCGTGGCCTTGCGGATGGTCAGCTCCGCGTCTGGCAGCCAGCGGCCCCGGAGCGTGGCGTCGCTCCAGGCCTCGAACAGGCGGTCCACCGGGACGCCGATCGTGCGGCTGGCGTTGGCCGTGTAGCCGCTCGCGGTCTGATACTTCTCGCGCATCCCCCGCGCCTGCTCGTAGGTCACGGTGACCATCTGCCGCCACCAGGGGCCGACCCCGTGCTCGCCGACGATGGCGACGATCTCCTTGTGCCCCAGGCTCCGGGCGCCCGCCGCGTCCAGGATGGTGAGCCACTCGTCCCAGCTCTTGCCGGTCTTCGCCCGCACGGCCTCGTCGCTCATGCGCTCGCTCTGCTTGGGCATGGAGGCAAGGATATCAAGAGGAGGCGTCGAGCGTGGACACCAGCTTCTTGGGGGCGACCACCCGATAGGCGTCCACGACCAGATCTGCGATCTGGTCCCAGTCGGCCGGCACGTCCAGATAGACCCCGAGCCACCCGCGATGGCCCACGTAAGGCGGCCTGAAGAAGCGCTCGGGGTCGCTCGCGACGAGCATCTCCTGGGCGCCGTCCGGAGCCGCGCACCAGAACGCCAGCCGGTCGTCGTGGTGGTGGTTGGCGAACATCGCGAAGCTCTTCTTGCCCTGGACGAACCAGGTGGGCTCGCCATGGCTGAGGCGCTCGGTCACCTCCGGGAGGGCGAGGCAGAGGCGGCGGAGGGTTTCCAGGGGGGAGGGCATGGGGGGGATTCTGGCACAGCGAGGGGGTGTATACTTCCGGGAAAGGGGGTTCGTTATGTCTTCACGTGTCGTCCATGCGGTCCTCTTTGAGGACAGAGGTTGGTGGGTGGCTCAGTGCCTGGAGCACAATCTGACCGCCTCCTCAAAGGATCCGCGAGAGCTGCCCAAGAAGCTGGAGACGGTCCTGAGGGTCCAGATCGAGGCCGATCTCGAAGCTGGCAAGGTGCCCTTCAGCACCCTACCTTCGGCCCCCCGCCGGTTCTGGAAGCTGTTTCAGAACGCCGAGCCCTGGAGGTTGGACGACGCCACCGCGGAGCTTCCGGTCGGGGTCCCCGCCTGGACCGAGCTCGCGCTCGCCTCCTAATCCGTTCGTGGATTGAGCCCGAGCAGGGCAGCATCCAGACCGAAGTCTTCGCAGATCGCTTCCTGGTCTCTGGGCGACAGCAGGGCGTTGTAGCCGCTGTCTCCAATCGAGGCGATCTCTCCATCCGGGCCTTCCAGGAAAAAGCCGCTCTTGTTTTGCCTGAGCCTCGTCTTGAACCCGAAGAGGTGGTCGAGCTCACCCATCAGTTGACGCACCGTGCGCTCGTGGCTCACCGGGTGCCTCCTGGGAGGAGCGGCGCGTCGAGCGATTCTTTGTCACTGGAAGTCAAGCGCATTTTGCGCCAGAGAATAACATGGCAGACTCAAAGGACTGACACGGACGAGCACGGGCTCACACGGACGGGGTGTCTGTCCGTGAAAGTCCGTGCTTGTCCGTGTCAGTCCGTGCAGCCCTGTTACGCCGCCACCCGAGACGCCAGCAACCGCAACGCGTACCCTTCGAGCTCCTCCGCGCGGTGGGCCGCGGTGTGCTCGCGCAGCACCCTGGCGCGGGCCCTCTCCCCCAGGGCGCGGCGCTCGTGCTCGGGGATGTCCCGCAGGTACTGGAGCACCTCGCCAGGGGTCTTGGCGGTGAGGATCTCCTCTCCGATCTTGAAGAAGGTCCCCAGGCCCGGCCAGTTGTCGCTGATGATCGGCGTGGCGCAGGCGGCGGCCTCGAAGAGGCGGACGCTGGGGGAGAAGCCGGCCTGGATCATGTCGGCGCGGGTGATGTTCAGGGTGAAGCGCTGCTGGTTGTAGAACCGCGAGTGCTTCTTCGGCTCCAGGTGCTCGAAGCGCTTGACGTTCCTCGGCCAGCGGATCTCCTGCGGGTACTGGGGACCCGCCACGGTGAATTTCCCCTGCCCCCAGCGCCGGGCGGGCTCGATCAGCAGCCGCTCCAGGGCCGGCTGGCGGTCGTCGCTGTAGGTGCCCATGTAGCCGAGGTCCCAGCGCGGCTCCACCGCCTCGGGACGGTAGAGGGCGGGGTCGAAGGAGCAGTAGAGGGCCCGCGCCATGGGCGAGCCGTAGCGCCGCTCCAGCAGCCGGAGGGTCGGCCCGCCGGTGAAGGAGAGATAGGCGTGGTAGCGCGGGATGAGCTCCGGGGTGAGGTACTCGTAGTCCCCCCGCTCCAGCTTGGCCAGGGTCACCGGCGTGTCGATGTCGTAGAAGGCGGTGCCGCCGGAGGCCACGTCGGTGACCCAGCGGCCGACCTCCACCCCCTGGGGCACGTAGGAGCCGACGATTACCAGGTCGGCCCGGCGGACGGCCTGGGCGAAGCGGTCCTTGAGCTCCTCCAGGCTGGAGTAGAGCTCGGTGCGGCCGTAGGGGGGCTCGGGGAGGTCGCGGTTGTCCGCGTACCATGGCTGGTCGCGCTCCA
>JAICSG010000805.1 GCA_025937035.1 Thermoanaerobaculia bacterium
CCGGGGGTGATCTCCCGGCTGATGCGGATCGACGGGCTGGTGACCCTGCTCCCCTGGGACGACTGGCTGGAGGAGGCCCCCGAGCTCTACTCGGCCCTGGCCGCCGAGGCGGCCGTGCGCTGCGGGCTTTCCGAGATGCTGCCCAACCTGCGCGCCCGCGCGGCGGTGATGCCCTCGGTGCCGCTGATCCGCGCCCTGGGCGCCCTGGGCGACCGCGAGGCCGTGCCGGTGCTCGCCGCCTGTCTGGAGGCGGCGGAGGACCTGCGGGCCACCATCCTGGAGAGCCTGGGACGGATCGGCGGTCCCGAGGCGCGGGCCGTGCTGAGCTCCGTCGTCCTCTCGCTGGGAGCGAGCCCCGAGGCGCGCACCGCCTTCCGGGCCCTCGCGGCCTGCGCCGGCCCCGGGGACGACGTGCTCTTCCGGGCCGCCGCGGTGCATCCCGACTGGCAGGTGCGCCTGGTCGCCGCCGACGTGCTCGGCCGCTTCGGCCGCTCCGAGAATTCGATCGTCCTCACCCGTCTCGCCGCCGATCCCGTGCCCGCGGTCTCCCACCGGGCGCTCGCCGCGCTGGAGAGCTGAGATAGTGCGGGCGTTTCCGGGTGCCCCTTATGCGCGAAAAATGATCCTCATTGCGCGCCGTGGTGCTATACTTTCTGCGGAGGTCGGCGATGACTTATTCGGTCCAAGACGCCCGGGAGCACCTGGAGGAGATCCTGGAGACGGTGCGTTCCGGCGAGAGCGTGGTGATCTCGGAAGGCGGGCAGGAGGTTGCGGAGGTTCGTCCGGTCCAGCCAGAGGAGGCTCCGAGCGGAGAGCTCAGCACCGAAGAGGTCGTCCGTCAGCTTCAAGAAGAAGGAGTCCTGCGCGCTCCCTTCGTCAGGCCACAAGGGGAGCTGACTCCCATCGCCATTAAACCAGGGGCTCTGGCCCGATTTCTCGCCTCCCGCGATTGAGCCCGGTCGCCTACGTCGATAGCTCCTGCATGATCTCGATCGCGCTCGGTGAGCCGTACCACCGGGAGCTGTCGAGCCGCTTGTCCCGGCTGGAGGGGCTTTTCTCTTCCAATCTACTCGAAGCCGATCTGCGCGCGGCCGTGGCCCGAGAAGGGGAGAAGCCAGGTGGGGTCAAGGACATCGTGGCCTGGATGAACTGGGTCTATCCTTACCGTCCCTTAACCCCCGAATTTCGCCGTGTGCTCGACGTGGGCCTTCTGAAGGGATCGGATCTCTGGCACGTCGCCTGTGCGCTTTTCATGAGACGCAAATTCCCGGATATCCGCTTCGTCACGACCGACGGCCGGCAGGGTGAGATCGCCCGGTCGCTCGGTTTCCGCGGTCTCTGAGCGCTCACCCCCTCCCCCAAAGCCCGCGAGGAGGATAGAGTCCCCGCGTGCGAAAGATCACCCTGATCACGACCGGCGGGACCATCGAGAAGACCTATGACGAGCTGACGGGCGAGCTCGCCAACCGGCGCTCCCTCGTGCGGCGGATGCTCTCCGAGTTGCGGCTGGAGGACACCGAGGTCAACGTCTTCGAGCTGATGAGCAAGGACAGCCTCCAGATGACCGAGGCGGACCGCAGCCGCATCCTGGAGGCCGTTCGGGCCACCGGCGCCTGCGAGGAGGAGGGGACGACCGGGGGCATCGTCGTGCTCCATGGCACCGACACCCTCGCCCTCACCGGCCAGTACCTCTACGACCACCTGGACGGGCCCCGCGTGCCGGTCGTCCTCACCGGCGCCATGCGGCCGTTCGAGATGAAGCAGTCCGACGCCCTCCAGAACCTCACCGAGGCGATCTTCGCCATCGGGGTCCTGCCGCCCGGCGTCTACTGCGTGGCGCACGGCCGGGCGCTGCCGTTCCCGGGAGTTCGCAAAGATCCGGAGCGGGGGACTTTCGTGAAGGTGTAGACCTACCGCCCGAAATACTCCGCCGGAGTCTCCCCGAGAAACAGATCCGGGTGCAGCGGCTTTCCCGGGGCCACCGCGTATTTCTCGAAATCGCTGACCCCCGCCTCGCGCAGCACGTCCTCGTCGATCAGGAACTGGCCGGTCAGCTCCCGGCTGCTCCGGGTGAGGATCACGTGCGCCGCGTCGGCCATGATCTCGGGCTTGCGGCAATTCTCGGGCGGGGTGAGGCCGCCCAGCATGGCAAGGGCGGCGGTGAGGATCACCGTGCGCGGCCAGAGGGCGTTGACGGCGATACCGTCTTTCTTGAATTCCTCGGCCATCCCCAGCACGCAGAGGCTCATGCCGTACTTGGCGATGGTGTAGGCCACGTGGTGGGCGAACCACTTGGGATCGAGGTTGAGCGGCGGCGAGAGGGTGAGGATGTGCGGATTCGCAGCCTTTTTGAGGTAGGGGATGCACGCCTGCGAGCAGAGATAGGTGCCGCGGGCGTTGACCCCCCACATCAGGTCGAAGCGCTTCATCGGGGTCTCCAGCGTGCTGGTGAGATTGATCGCGCTGGCGTTGTTGACCAGGATGTCGATGCCGCCGAAAGTCTCGACCGTCCGCGCCACCGCCGCTAAAACCTTGTCCTCGTCCCGGATGTCCACCTGGAGGGGGAGGGCGCGGCCCCCGGCGGCCTCGATCTCCTCGGCCGCCGAGAAGATCGTCCCGGGCAGCTTCGGATGGGGCTCCGCCGTCTTCGCCGCGATGGCGATGTTGGCGCCGTCCGCCGCCGCGCGCAGGGCGATCGCCTTGCCGATGCCGCGGCTGGCGCCGGTGATGAAAAGGGTTTTGC
>JAICSG010000934.1 GCA_025937035.1 Thermoanaerobaculia bacterium
GCCGAGGTCAGCCGGTTCTGCGCCGCCACCCAGTCGCGCGTCTGCTGCGAGTCGAGATCCTCCAGCCAGCGATAGGGATCGGCAACCTTGACGCCATGGTACTCATCCACCTGCTCGACGCGGCGCGATTCAGGGTAGACGATCCGCTTCTCCGTGGGGCTCTCGACCGACGACATTTGCATGATGGCCTCAGCAGTCTCCGCAGCAACCGGCACCGCCACCCCCAGGGCGAGCAGGGCCAGAACGATCCGCCTGGACATAAGGATCTCCTTCTTTTATGGGTGCGGCTGACCCCTTTTGGGGGGCCGGGTTGATCCCTTTTACGGTCCAAAGGGCAACAAGCCGCGTCTCAGGCGCCATTCCAGGCTCACAGATAACCCAACGACCGGAGGTTCTCCAGGTACTCGGCGCCCTCGGAGCCGGCCGGCGCCCCTCGCCGCGGCGCGCCGTAGCCGGCCACCACCACGGGCGGCGGCGCCCACTTGCAACCCGGAGGCGGCGCCGGCAGCTCCTCGCTCTGCGGCAGCCCCAGCGCCCGCAACAGGGCGGCGGCAACCGACTCCGGCGCGATCCGGACAGGCTTCGCCTCCCCCACGCAGCCGCTCCGCCGCCAGAGGATCACCCGGCCCTCTCCCCCCTCCCGCCGCCGCCCCGGATCGAGCACCACGGCCACCGTCCCCACCCCCTCCAGGGAGCGGGCCAGCGTCCGGTCGGTCTCCCGCAGCTCCGCGCGGACCAGATCGGCCAGCGCCACGTCGCCACCCCGCCACCCGTCCGCCGCGATGTCAATTCCCGGTAGATAAAGCGCCGAAGCCCGGGGATTTTCCGTCATCCTCCGGGAAAAGATCTCGCGGTAGAAGCGGTCCGGCCGCAGGGCGCGGTCGAGCACCGAGGCCGCGTCCTTCAGGGACAAGGCCGCGGTGAGCCGCGGATCGGCGGATCCGGCCGCCGTCCTGCCGGCGAGCGCGGCCACCGCCGCGCGGTCCCCCTCGGGGGCCACCGCTCCCCCGGCCCCCTCCCGCAGCAGCCCGTAGGCGCCGTGGGCCACCACCAGGCCCGGAATGGGCTCGGCCGGAAAGGTGGCCCACCAGTTCACCGCCAGCCCCGGCTCGCCGCCCCGCGACGCCAGCTCCCAGACCGTATAGGCCCGGCGGCGGTTGGCGAGGATCGGCCGGTACTCGGTCAAGCCCAGCGGCACCTCGACCCGGCTCCACCAGACCCGCAGAGGGCCGGTGCGCGCCAGCGAGGTCCTCATCCCCAGGGGGAGGAAGCTGTCAAGCGAGGTGACGCCGTGGTCCGGGCCGGGGACCCCGGTGGCGACCGCCGTCCAGAAGGAGGCCGGGGGCTCGTGCTTGCGGCGGTAGGAGAAGACCTCCCCCTCGCGGGTCATGCGCCCCAGCTCGGGCAGCTCGCCGAGGGCGATCAGATACTCGATCTCCGAGGGGAGGACGCCGTCGATCCCCACCAGGGCCACCCGCTCCCCCGGCCCTGTGGGCAGGGCCGCGGGGGCCGGCGCCTGGGAGTGATGGTCCTTCGAGACGGCGGAGACCAGGGAAGGGAGCACCAGCAGCGCCGCCCCAGCCAGGATGGCGAAGCCGATCCACCGGCGGGAGAAGATCCGCCCCAGCGGCGCCGCGTCCGTAAAGCGGATCGCCAGGGTGAGCAGCCCGTTGTAGGTCAGCTTGACCAGGAGGTAGATGAGCGGCGGGGTGACGAGCACCAGCCCGGCCACCTGCCAGAGCCGCCCTTCGGCCAGCACCTCCCCGCCCAGCCGCAGGGCGAAGGCGAGCACCCCGGCCCCGGTGGCCAGGGCCATGGCGAGCGACAGCGCCTCGATCCGCCGCACGTGATAGAGCCGGATCACCAGCACGATCACCCCGCAGAGGGAGAGGAAGGCGAGCCCCGTCACCAGGGAGATCGGCAGGAAGAGATGAAGGAAGAGGGGGATGAGGTCGAGCGGGCTGGCGGTGAGATTGCCGTTCGCCACCGCCAGGGCCAGGCTGAGCGCCAGCGCCAGGGCGAGGCCGGCGAGCAGCCCCACCTTGGCGGTGAGCAGGAGAAGGGTCCGCGCTGGCTGGCGCGGCCGGAGCGCGTCCTGGAGGAGGAAGCGCTCGAACCGGTGATCGAGATACCCGAGCCGGCGCAGCTCGGAACGGACCCCTTCTAGGTCGTGTCCGGAGGGTGACATCGGGGGGTAGTGTAACCCCTACCCCACCGCCCCCTCCCGTTCCAGGAAGAAGTCGATCAGCTCCGACGAGGAATTCTCCATCTCCTGGCTCAATCCCTGGATGCGCTGGCTTAAATAATTGAA
>JAICSG010000566.1 GCA_025937035.1 Thermoanaerobaculia bacterium
GAACACCAACGTCCACGTTTTCGGAGGATTCGGGGGGCTGCTCAAGACCACGGACGGCGGCCTGAGCTTCCAGAAGCTCCCGATCGCCGAATCCGCCTTCTTCCGCACTCTCGTCTCGGCGGCGGACTCGAATCTCGTGCTCACGGCGGCCAAGACCGGCCTCTACCGCTCGGCGGACGCAGGGGGCCATTTCGCCAAGGTGCTGGCCGGAGAGATCACCGATTTCGCCCAGGACCCCAAGAATCCCGCCCGGCTCGTGGCGGTGAAGGCCACGACCTCGGCGGGCCACGCGGACAGCGGCCTTTTCGAATCGCTGGACGCGGGGCTCACCTGGCACCCGCTGGGGACCGGCCTGCCGGACCCGGCGTCCTGGGGGCGCGGCGCCCTCGCCTTCCCGCCGGCCCCCTCGACGGTGATGGTTCTCGCCCTCGGACTGGCCCCCGGCGCCTCCGGCTCGCAACGCTCGGGCCTCTTCCGCTCGACCGACGACGGCAAGACGTGGACCCGCTGGGCGACCGACCGCCAGAACGGCTATGGCGGCATGACCTCCTACGGCGCCCACCTCTACGCGCCGTTCGACGAGAAGCTTCTCGTGCAGGCGAACGGTTTTTCGGTCCTGGTCTCGCGGGATGGCGGGCTGAATTGGACGCGACCCGGCGGGGGCTGGCACATCGACACTCATGGCCTCGCCTTCCATCCGAAGTCCCCGGAGCGCATGGCCCTGGCGACCGACGGCGGGGTGGCGGTCTCGACCGACGGCGGCGCCACCTTCGAGCGCGCGGACCAGGGATTCCCCACGGTCCAGTTTTATTCGTGCGCGATCGGGCTCGCCAATCCCACCTCCCTCTTCGGCGGCACGCAGGACAACTGGATGAGCATCTACCGCGGCGCGCCCGGCGGGGTCTGGGAATTCAGCTTCCCGCCCAACGTCGGGGACGTGGGGGGCGTCACGATCAATCCCGCCAATCCGCAGGAGATCGCGGCGGTGACCGCCTACGCGTTCGATCTCGGCTTCAGCAGCGACGAGGGGCGCACCTGGACCGCCACCCGCGGCCACGGCCTCCCCGGGGACGAATTCTCGAATTGGGCGCCCCGCCTGGCGCGCAGCCCGCTCCATCCCAATCAGGTCGCCCTCGGCGCCCGCCGCCTGGACGTCTCCGCCGACGGCGGCCGGACCTGGCAGCCGATCGTGATCCGTCTGGTCGATCCCGCGCTCACCATCGTGGACGCCGCCTACTCGCCCGCCGACGATCGCGAGATCTGGACCCTCTGGTCGGATGGAAAGGTTTTCGTCTCGGAGGACGCGGGAGCGGCCTGGCAGGACCACTCGCCTCCCGGCGGCTCCAGGTCCGGCACCCGCCTCAGCGCCGGTCCGGTGAAGGGGACGGCCTACGCGGTGCTGGGCGGCACCAGCGGCGCGCGCCTCTTCCGCACCCGCGACGGCGGCGCCTCCTGGGACGACATCGGCCGCGATCTCCCTGACGTGACGCTCAACGCCGTGCTCGCCGACCCCCGCTCGGCCAGCCGTCTCCTGGTGGCCACGGACGCGGGCGTGGCCACCTCGGGCGACGACGGCGAGACCTGGCAGGACGCGAGCGGCGCCCTGCCGGCAGCGATCGTGTTCGATCTCTGTCTCGATCCCGCCTCCGGCCGCCTCGCCGCCGCCACCTACGGCCGCGGGATGTGGGAGCTCAAATTTGCCCAACCCTGCGTGCCGGACGCCACGACCCTCTGCCTCAACAACCGCCGCTTCGAGGTGAAGGCAACCTGGACGGCGCCCGGTGCCGGCACCGGCGCGGGCCAGGCCGTGCCGCTGACCGCCGACACCGGATATTTCTGGTTCTTCTCCCCCACCAACGTCGAGGCGATCGTCAAGGTGCTCGACGGCTGCGGGGTGAATCAACACTACTGGGTCTTCGCCGGCGGCCTGACCAACGTGCGGACGGAGATCACCGTCCGCGATACCCGCACGGGAATCTCGAAAACCTATACGAATCCGCAGGGAACGCCGTTCCAGCCGGTGCAGGATACCGGGGCGTTCATGAGCTGCCCGTAGGGCGGCCCTACTCCTTCGGACCGTTGAACGTCGACGGGATGAACTCGGGGTCTTCCTGGGCCCGGCGCTCGAAGCTCAGGAAGTCGTAGTAGCCGCAGCGGCTGTTGCCGGGGTAGGTGCGGCAGATCTCCGGCCTCCCCTCGTAGACGCTGCAGCGGCGGGTCTCCAGGTTCAGGAACTTGCAGATGGTACCGTAGATCTTGTCCGGCTGATGCCGGAGGACGACCTCGCCCGGCTCGTCCCCCTTCTTGGTAAACTTCCGCGCGACGACCTCGGGGGGAAGATTGAGGTGGCGCGCCAGGCGGCGCACGTCCGAGTCCTGCACCGGGATCCGCGGGTAGGAGCAGCAGTACGAGGGGCAGCGGTCGCAGCAGAAGAAGTTGGCCATGGCGTCGGTTTTTCCCCCTCGCGAAGTCTAACCGTTTCGAAGGGAATGTCTACCGTGGAGAGCCTATGAACCGCAAGATCCTGTCCCTTCTCGCCACGCTCCTCTTCGCCGTCCCGGCCGCGCGCGCGGCGGAGACGGCTCCGGCGGCGCTGCCGGTGCCGGAGAGCATCTCCGCCCAGGGGGTGCCGCCCATCCCCGCGGGGAACGTCGAGGACCTCCTGCCCTACGAGAACATCCGCGTCGCCTCGCTCTCGGACTGGCACCCCAGGGAGCGGCGCCTGCTGATCCGCACCCGCTTCTCCGAGAGCCCCCAGGTCCACGAGGTGGGGATGCCGATGGGGGCCCGCACCCAGCTCACCTTCTATCGCGATCCGGTGAGCAACGGCCTCTACCGGCCGGGCAATCCCGATCAGATCGTCTACGCGCTCAACGAGGGGGGAGCGGAGAACTTCCAGTTTTTCCTGCTCGACCGCAAGACCGGCCGCGCGCGGCGCTTCACCGACGGCACGCACCGCTACGTCGCCCCGATGTGGTCGCGCGACGGCAAGCTCCTCGCCTATGCCAGCAACGCCCGCAACGGCCGCGACATGGACGTCTACGTGGCCGATCCCGCGGTGCCGGGGAGCGAGCGGCGGGTCGCCGAGGTCCAGGGCTCCTGGGAGCCGCTCGACTGGAGCGCGGACGGCCGCCGCATCCTCCTCAACGAGTTCATTTCGGCCAACGAGTCCTACCTTCACTGGGTGGACGCCGCGGGCGGCGAGATCCATACGATCACTCCGCGCAACCAGCATAAGGAGGACCCGACCGTCTCCTATCAGGGGGGCAAGTGGTCGAAGGACGGCCGGTCGGTCTATACCTCCTCGGACCGCGACAGCGAGTTTCTGCGGCTGGTGCGGCTCGACCTCGCGACCGGCGCCGCGACCGTGCTGTCCGGGGACGTCCCCTGGGACGTGGAGCAATTCGATCTCTCGGACGACGGCCGCCTGATCGCCTTCTTCACCAACGAGGACGGCGTCAGCCGGCTCCACCTCCTGGACGCCACGACCGGCGCCCCCCTGCCCTCCCCCGACCTGCCGGCCGGCGTCGCGGGGGGCCTGCTCTTCCGCCACGGCTCGCACGAGCTGGCCTTCGATCTCAGCTCCGCCCGCTCCCCCTCGGACGTCTACAGCTACGATCCGGACGCGCGCCGGGTCGAACGCTGGACGGCGAGCGAGGCCGGCGGCCTCAACCCAGAGGTCTTCCCGGTGCCGGAGCTGATCCATTACCCCACCTTCGACTCCGCGGCCAAGAACGGCCCCCGGCGGATGATCCCCGCC
>JAICSG010000396.1 GCA_025937035.1 Thermoanaerobaculia bacterium
TGGATCCGCGAGGTGGGGTATTCGGCCCACGACTGGCGCGAGGGGTACCTGATCGATCCCTCGACCCGCGAGACCCTCCCCCGGGATCTCCTGGACGGCCACTTCCGGGACCTCGGAGTCGGCTCCACCGCCGTGGACGGCGGCACGCTCTACGTCTTCCTCCTCGGCTGGCACGAGGGTGACTTCTTCGCCGCGGCCACCGCCGGGCTCGGCGACCGGACGCGGGTGGAGGCCGAGATGCTGGCGCGGATCAACGGCGTCCGCCGGCAGGCCGGCCTGCCGGCGCTCGCGCTCAACCCCCTCCTCGACCGCATCTCCCAGGAGCACGCCGACGACATGCTGCTGCGCTCCTACTTCGGGCACCGCACGCCGGAGGGCCTGGGCCCCTCCGAGCGGGCGCGCGCGGATGGCTATCTCGCCGGCATCGGCGAGAACCTCGTCGAGAAGCGCTACTCCGTCCAGGAGGCCCTGGACGCCTGGCTGGGCAGCCCGCCCCACCGCCGGAACATCCTCGATCCCGGCATCCGCGAGGTGGGCCTGGGGCTCGCCCTCGGCGGCGGCTACGACGCCGCGCCCGGCGGGTACCGGGTGGTCTGGGTGCAGAGCTTCGGGCGGGGAGAGTAGAGGGCCTCAGCGGCGCGGCTTGGCGGGGTGCCGGGGCTCCTCCGCCGCGGGCTCCGCCCTCTCCCGTTCCCGCTCTCGTTCCTCCCGCCGCCGCCGGCCGTCGATCGCGATGTAGGTGACCGAGTCCCAGGCGTTGTGGATGCCCACGAAGAGCAGGAGGAGCGAGGTGCCGGCGATCACGAACAGGGACTCCGGCACGTGCCGCTGGAGGGTGATCGCCGCTCCGAAGAGCATCGCGTAGCCGATGATGGGCAGCGTGAAGTGCCAGATCCAGTCCTCCAGCACCACCTCATAGTCGGTCTGGCTCCGCGCGTGCCGGATGATGCTCAGCCCGTAGAGGACCCCCAGGGCGCCGAAAATGGCGAGGGCCGTCCCCGCGCTCGCCACGCCGGGCCACGGCGCGCTCAGGGTGGCCGCCAGGAGCAGGACGGCGGAAAAGTGCACGATCGTCGGCGTGCCGAAGGCGCGGGTCACCGCGTTGCTGGCCCCAACGTTGACCTCGGCGCCGAGGACGATCACCACGAACTGCAGGCCGGTGAGGGCGGCGGCCGACGAGCCGACGATGACGTAGAAGCTCTCCCAGGCGGCGAAGGGCAACAGGTGGCCGGGCTCCATGGCCGGCTAGCCTATGCGAGGGTGGGAGGGACGGCAAGCTAGGCCATCCGGGCGATCATTCCCTGGAGATGCCGGGGCAGCGGCACGGCGACCATCGCCATGCGGACCGCCTCCGGATCGTCCACCTGGACGCGATACCGGGTACACAGGAGATGGCAGAGCAGGATGAGCTGGATGGTCCCCAGGCTCGCTCCGATACAGGCCCGCGGGGACCAGCCGAACGGCACGTAGCTGGCGCCGGAGCAGGGCCCGTTCTCCGCCCCGGAGAGCCAGCGGTCGGGATCGAAGACGTCGGGGTCCTGCCAGTGCCGCGGATCGTGATGGATCAGATAGGCGCTGAGGAAATAGCGCTGTCCGGTCTTCAGGCTCGCCCTTTCGAGATCGATGTCGGTGCGGACCCCGCGGGTCATCAGCAGCGGCGGGGTCCACATGCGCAGGACCTCCTTGACGAAGCGGTGGGTCACCGGAGCGACCCGGGTGGGAGCGGCGTGGAGCTGCTCCGGCGGGATCGCCGCGAGCTCACTCGTGAGTCGTGCCATCCAGTCGGGCCGGCGGGTCAGCTCGTAGACCAGGCAGGCGGCGGCCGAGCCCGGCGGGCCGGCGATGGCGGTGAGCACCGCGGTGACCGCGTCCACAGCGCGGTCCATGCCTAGATCGGGGAGGAGGTCCACGATGGGATCGGTCAGGTCGAGCTGGCGGGGTCTGCGGCCCTTGGCGCGCCCCCGCAGCTCGCGGCGGACCACCAGACCACCGCCGACCTGGATCAGGATCGAGCGGGCCGCCTCGCGGAACGTCTCACGCTTCGCCTCGAGAGTGAGCAGACGCCGGAGCTTGTAGTCCTGATCTCGCAGCAGGCGCCGCCGGTCGGCGGGCGAGAGGCCCGCCACCACGACGGGCACCAGCGCCTGGGTGCAGACCTGCTGCGCCGCCCAGACCAGATCCAGGGGGCGGTCGAGCCGCTCGGCGAGCAGGGCGTCCATGCGGGCGGCGAGCCCGCCGATCCCCTCGGCGTCCGTCAGGCGGCGCAACTGGGCGATCCAGGCCGTCCGCACCTGCTTCCAGGAGACCTGCTTGCTGCGGCGGCGGAGCAGCAGATCGACCAGCCGGTCGGGCAGGGTGAGATCCTTGAAGTTGGCGGCGTTGACCTGCTGGGCGGCTTCCGGATCGAAAACGCCGAGCTCCCCCTCGCGCATCCAGAAGACGCCGTGCTCGGCGTGGCACCGGGCGCGCAGGTCGCTGAGGATGTCCACTTCCTCGGGTGATGCAGGCATAAGGCTCCCAGCCAGATCGCGGGGCGGGGAGCGGAGGCCGCTCCCCGCCCGGGTTGCGATCAGATGTGGTTGTAGTAGTACCAGTGATAGACGTAGTCCTTACGACGGATGGACAGCGCCGTCATCACTGCGCGCGTGATCTTCGCCATGTCGCAATCACCTCCTTTCGTTGGCGCTACCGCCGTGCGGAGCGAGGCTCAGCGTGAACCGGGGTGGGGCCAGCGCGGAGCCCAGGCACGGCCGGGTGTCATGAGGTGTGATGGACCATCGATAGCCGTCGAGGAGGAGCCGCAGGACGTCCTCGACGAGCTGGAGCGAAAGGGCGGCGGCCACGCACCGGTGCGGGCCCCAGCCGAAGGGGAGGAACGCCTGGTGATCGTCGACCGTGGCCCAGCGCTCGGGCCGGAAGGCGGCCGGATCGTCCCAGTACCCGGGGTGGCGATGGATCAGATAAGGGCAGGCGACGACCTGGTCCCCGGGGGTGACCGCCTGGCCGGCCACCTGATGCTCCTGGGCCGCGCTGCGCGCCAGCATCCAGGCCACCGGCCAGAGCCGCAGCGCCTCGCGCACCACCCAGGCGGGCTCGATCCCGGGGCGCGGATTCGTGCCCAGCAGATAGACCGACCAGCCGAGGGCGAAGCCGACCGACCCCGCGGCGGCGAACACGAACGACACGAAAACCTCGGCCAGCTCGGCCGCCGGGACCTTGGCCGCCGCGGAGCCCACGACGGCGTCGAGCAGGTCGGCGGGCTCCGCCGCGGACCGGTGCCGCCGGCTCTCGACGGCGCGCGCCAGCTCGCGCAGGGCGCGGAACCGGAAGACCTGCCGGCTCAGCCAGGAGCGGCGCTGCCGGGCGCCGGCCAGGACCGAGCGCTCGACGATCTCGTCCAGGGTGCGGCGCAGGCTGGCCGGGCTGTCCGGCGCCACCAGGACGGGCGCGAGATGGCGATAGATGAGGTGATTGCCGGCGTCCGGCCACTCGCTGGCCGGCCCCAGGCGGCCCACGGTCTCCGGAAGCTCGTCCGCGTGGGCGGCGAGATAGGCCCGGAGCAGCGACCGGGCCGAGCGGCCGATCCGCTCCTGCAACGAGCGCGGGCCGAAAAAGCCTTTGCGGGTATGGAAGAAATCGGAGTGCGGCTCGTACAGGCCCTCGCCGTTGATCAGCACGGCCCGGGCCGCCGCCGGATCGGCCACGCAGAGCTGCCGTCCCGGCAACCAGAAGGCCTCGCCGGAGGCCGCGAATCCGCGTTCGAGATGCTGCAAAGGGTCCCGATGGAACGGGACCGCTGAAGCCTGCTCACTCATACAGCTATACAGAAAGCGTCCGCCGAAACCTCTCGACGTTCGCTTTATGTATAGAGTGCTTTAAGGCAAATAAAGCGGGACGGGGTGGGTTTCTTCTCAACCCGGCAGGCTGTCGCCCGGGAAGCTCCGCGAGGGGTGTGCCTCATAGACGAACACCCCGGCCTGCACCCCGGGGTCCTTCTCCATGAGCGCCCGCGTCTCCTCGACGCCGGCGTTGAAGATGCCGATCCCGGAGACCTCGCTGCCATCCATGACGGGGCAGACGATGGCGAGCAGCCCGTCGGCCCGGAGCTGGAAGTTGCGCCGCGCGTGCTCCCAGACGATCTTCTCCACGCCGGGCATCTGGCGGTTGGGCCCGGCCTTCAGGATCACGACGCAATAGGGTTTGGCCGTGGCGAGCATGGAGCGCATGAAGTCGTCGGTGATGGAGGGCATGGGGTCTCCTTGGAAATTTCTGTTTGGCCCAAGGTAACCCAGGGACCGAGGCTCGTGGAGCGCTTTTCGCGATTCGCAGGCGATGCTCGTCCATGTCAGCCTCCTCGGTGAGCTTGTTCTCGTTATTTTAAATATATCTTGACACCTATGGTCTGATATGAGCTACTGAGCTGGGATCGCGTTGGTGCGATTCAAGAAGACGAAAGGACATGCATCATGAAGAAGACCGTCCGGAAGCTGGCCCTCTCCAAGGAAACGCTGATCGACCTGGCTCAGGACCATCTCAAGGAGGTCCCCGGCGGCATTACTGCTCTTAATTGCGGCACCAACGGATACACCCTCTGCACCAGGTGCTGCTGACGGCCTCCGCCCGGCGACCAAATCGCCGGCATTGATGCCCGGCGTGGGCTCGGATACGCTCCGGGCCCACGCATTTACGGCGGTCCTCGCGGTGATCTTCCGGGAAAGGGACGTAGGGGCGGGGGGGGTGCACCCCCCCCCCGGGGGCACACCCCCCCCACAACAAAAAAAAA